>NZ_JANLVD010000200.1:0-9050 GCF_031363805.1 Flavobacterium sp.
GCGTGGTTTGTGCTTCGCAAGAATTTATAAACGATCTGAAAAATGTAAATTCAGGTGCCAGTATGCTTTTGGGACCAACGATGGATAGTTTGAGAAGTGCATCAGTCATGAAAAACTTGAGAACTTTGCACATCAGAATGAAACAACACAGTCACAATGCAATGTTTTTGGCTCAAAAATTTGAAGAAGATGGCATCAAAACGGTTTATCCTGGATTAAAAAGTCACCCAAGTCACGAAATTTATTCAAAAATGATCAACCACGAATATGGTTTTGGCGGTATGATGACTATTGATGTTGGAAGTTTGGATAAAGCAAATGAATTAATGGAACTCATGCAAGAGAAAAATTTAGGTTATCTAGCAGTGAGTTTAGGATTTTATAAAACGTTGTTTTCTGCGCCAGGAACATCAACATCATCAGAAATTCCTTTGGAAGAACAAGCAGAAATGGGTTTGACAGATGGTTTGATTCGGTTTTCAATTGGTTTGGACAACGACATTGAACGCACCTATCAAAGTATGAAAGAATGTATGATAACAGTTGGAGTTTTATAATTTTATTAGATAAATTTTTAATCCGCTTAAGATCAATTTTAGGCTGATTTTTTTATTTAAATTTTCACTTTAATTCAAATTCGATGTGCTTTTTTAGATATATTTGACTTTTCTAATCAAGTAAGCTTAAAATATGTACATAGAACAAGTTAAAAATAAAAATTTCAATGGTATTTTATATCTGTTAGTTTTAGTAGGTTTCTTTGGAATGATGGTGCTGAATTATTTTATGTCTGAGGGTGTGAATACCAATGATATTATAACCGAATATATCAAAAAATTTGGAATGAACTTAACGTTTGTTTTTCTAATTTTGCCACTTTCTTTAATGTGTTTGGGATTGCTTTTTTGGGTTAAAATTGTACATAGACAAAGCATTACAAGTTTGACAACCAGTCGTCGAAAAGTTGATTGGAGTCGGATTTTCTTCTCATTTGGACTTTGGTCAGCATTCACGATTATAGTAACTTTGATAGCTTATTTTACTGAACCTGAAAGTTTTGTCATAAATTTCAAAGCAGTTCCTTTCCTTATATTTTTAGCTTTAGCTGTCATTTTGGTTCCACTACAGACCAGTTTTGAAGAATATTTTTTCAGAGGCTACATGATGCAATATTTAGGAGTAATTACCAATAGTAGATTAGTGCCATTTCTAGTCACATCAATACTATTTGGATTGATGCATTTTGCCAATCCTGAAGTTGAAAAACTAGGCTATATAACTATGATTTATTACATAGGTACAGGATTTTTCTTAGCCATTTTAACTTTAATGGACGATGGTTTGGAATTGTCATTAGGATTTCATGCTGCGAACAATTTAATTGGAGCTTTGCTAGTTACATCGGATTGGACAGTTTTTCAAACGCATTCAATTTTAAAAGATGTTTCTGAACCAAGTGCTGGTTTTGATATTGTTTTGCCTGTCATTATTATTTTTCCAATACTTTTATTTATCTTTAGTAAAAAATACAATTGGAGCAATTGGAAAGAAAAATTAACTGGAAAATTGCAACCCATTTCAATAGATAATAATAAAAATTTGAATCATGACACCACCGAATTATCATAATGTTCACAATAAATTCAAACTCAACGGTTTTCATTTAAATGAAGACGATTTATGCAGGGTTGCCTATAGTTTTATCAAAGAAGGTGAAGATTTTGAAAAACATGTTGGCGATTTTTTATTGGATTGGTTTAATGAAAAACCGTATTTAGAAATTTTGACTTCTGGAACTACTGGAGAACCAAAAATTATAAAAGTCGAAAAACAATCCATGGTCAATTCGGCCATTGCAACTGGTAATTTCTTTGATTTAAGTCCAGGAAATACAGCACTAAATTGTTTGCCAGTAAAATATATAGCAGGTAAAATGATGTTTGTTCGCGCCTTTATTTTAGGTCTTGATATGGATTTTATTGCTCCAAAATCATCGCCATTGCAACGCAATGATAAAAAATATGATTTTGTTGCCATGGTGCCACTTCAAGCCGAGAACTCTTTATTGCAAATTAATCAAATTAAAAAATTAATAGTTGGCGGTGTTAGAATGAGTACCAGTTTGATTAATAAATTAAAAAAATCAAAATGTGATGTTTATGAAACCTATAGTATGACAGAAACAGTAACCCATATTGCTGCTAAGAAAATAGGGGAGAAGGCATTTACCGTTTTTCCAAATATCGAAATTTCTCAGGATGACAGACATTGTTTGGTAATAACATCAGAAAATTTAAATGTGAATAAAATTGTGACTAACGATGTTGTCGAAATGGTTTCTGATAACCAATTTATATGGCTTGGTCGTCAAGATAATATTATAAACAGTGGCGGAATCAAATTAATTCCTGAACAAATTGAAAATAAATTGTCAACCAAATTAAAAGGTAGATTTTTTGTAGCTGGTGTAGCTGATGATACATTAGGTGAAAAATTGGTGTTGTTTATAGAAGGTGATCAATATACTTTAGACTCAAATATATTCGACGATTTAGACAAATATGAAAAACCAAAAGAAGTAAAATTTATAGCCAACTTTCCAGAAACCGAAACAGGAAAGGTAAAAAGAACCGAAATCGTTGCCTCAATATCTTAATAAATAATAAATGAAATCATTTTCAATAGAAGAAATAAACCAAATATTAAACGGAGAAATAATTGGAAATACCAATCAAAAAATAACAGCTCCAGAACAACTTGAGGTAGCAACTAATAATCAAATTTCATTTATTGGAAATAAAAAATATGAAAAATTTTGGGACAACTCAAATGCTGCTGTTGCAGTTGTCAACCAAGATATTTCAATCGAACCTGGTGAAAACAGGGCTTTTATAAAGGTTAAAAATGCCGATTTGGCGATGTCGCAAGTGCTTGAAATGTTTGCGCCACCCATGCCTACTTTTTTAGTCGATATTCACCCAACTGCAGTTATCGATGCATCGGCAACAATTGGAAATGGTTCAAAAATAGGAGCAGGTTGCTATGTTGGACTTCGGGTAAATATTGGTGAAAATGTAACTATTTATCCAAACGTGACTATTTTAGATGATACTGTCATTGGAAAAAATACTATTATTTGGTCAGGAACGGTTATTCGTGAGCGATCCGTTATTGGAGATAACTGTATTTTTCATCCAAATTGTACGATTGGAGCCGATGGTTTTGGTTTCAGACCCGATCCCGAACGTGGTTTGGTTAAAATTCCACAAATTGGAAATGTTGTTATTGGAAACAACGTAGAAATTGGTGCCAATTCTTGTGTTGACCGTGGAAAATTTAGTTCAACAATATTGGGCGATGGTTGCAAAATTGATAATTTGGTTCAAATAGGTCATAATTCAAAATTGGGTAAATTCTGTATTATGGCAGGAAATTCTGGACTCGCAGGTTCTGTAACCTTAGGAAATGGCGTTATTATTGGTGGAAGTGCTTCCATAAAAGACCACACTTCGATTGGCGATGGCGCCATAGTAGGCGCGGGTTCTGGCGTAACTGGCGATATAGAAGCTGGAAAAGTTATGCTAGGTTATCCAGCCGTTGAAGCACGAGATGCACTAAAACAATGGGCAATTTTGAAAAGATTGGTGAGAGATTCAAATAAATAATTATTAACAAATCAGTTGGTTGAAAACTAAACAAAGATTGAATGTCTAACATCAATTTACATTTCACCAACTATGTTTCCTCAAATAAAGTTAAACGCCTTAAAGAAGCTTGTAAAATCTATGTGAATCCTATGTGGTAAAAAATAAAAACTTACAAAAATATAGACAAAATCCAATAAACCAAAGCGGCCAAAAGTGCTGAAACTGGAATAGTTAATATCCATGCCCAAAGTAAACTTACAGTTACACCCCAACGCACTGCAGAAACACGCTTGGTTAATCCAACTCCAATAATAGAACCAGTGATGGTGTGTGTTGTACTCACTGGAATTTTTAAATGTTCAGTGAAATATAATGTCAAGGCGCCAGCAGTTTCTGCTGCAACACCTTCAAACGAAGTTACTTTTGTAATTTTGGAACCCATCGTTTTTACAATTTTCCAACCACCACTCAAAGTTCCTGCTGCAATGGCAGAATAGCACGCTAGCGGAATCCAACCTGGCATTTTCCCTTCAATATCACCGTTTGGCAACATAACATCCAACCAATCTGGCATACTTGCTTGAGCAACACCACTTGTGTGAATATAAACTGTGACTGCTGCTGCAATAATCCCCATTACTTTTTGAGAATCGTTTCCACCATGACCCAAACTAAAGGAAGCCGATGATAACAATTGCATTTTTCTAAGCCAATAATCTGATTTATTAAGACTCAAACTACTGAAAATTAAGCAAAATATACTAATAGATAAAACTATAAAAGCCACCAAAAACCATTTTATATTATGCGGTTCCAAGGCAATGCTCCAAAAATGAGATTCAAAACGAGGTTTTTTAATATCCGTATAGAATTGCATTTGACTATACACAAATAATATTGTAACAATCATTAGCGACAGCGTAAAAAGTTTGGGAAGCAGCGTCTTTTTAGACGAATTAAGTAACCAAATTGAAATAATGTAAGAAATAAGAGCACCTATTAACGGAGCCAAAACTATAAATGCTGCAATAATTAAAACCCCCGATGGCATACCACCACCTTTTCCTGCCGAATACCAATTTACTGCGCCAAAACCAGCATGTGCAATGGCTGCTCCAGCAAAACCACCAATCAAAGTGTGAGATGAGCTGGAAGGTATTCCGAACCACCAAGTCAATAAATTCCAGAAAATAGCGGCTATAACTCCAGCAAGAATTACAACCAGATTAATATCCATTGTATTTGCCGTTTTGGCTACAGTATCAGCCACACCAAAACCAAAAACCCAGTAGGCTAAAAAATTGAAAAAAGCCGCCCATAAAACCGCTTGAAATGGCGTAAGTACTTTGGTAGCCACAATAGTCGCAATAGCATTTGCAGCATCGTGAAAACCATTGATGTAATCAAAAATTAAAGCAAGAACTATAATGGTAATAAGTAAAGTAAATTCCATAAATTGATTTCTAAAATGCTATAATTAAGAGTGTTTTACAGAAATCTGCTCCAATATATTGGCCACATTTTTGCATTTATCTGATGCCAATTCAAGTGCAGATAAAACTTCTTTATATTTAATTATATTTTTTGCATCAGACTCATTTTCAAATAAATCGGCTACCGCTTTGTCAAAAACAACATCTGCTTTGCTTTCCAATTTGTTTATTTTCACACAAGCATCAATAATTTTTTTGTGGTTTTTTAATCCATCCAATTCAGATACGCCTATGTGTATAAGCTGACAAGCTTCCAAGTTTATTTCGGTTAACTTACGTATCGATTTTGTAATTTTTTCCACTTGGTACAATCTCATTCTACTGGCTGCACCGTGCATATTATCGGCCACAGCATCAATCGATTTAATCAAAACATGAATGTCTTCTCTATCAAAAGGAGTTATAAAATTCCTGCTTAATTCAAGGTGTGTTTTATGATTTATCTCTTCAATTTGAGCTTCCAATTCATCAATTTTGTTTAAATATTCTTCCCTAGCTTCTTTGGTAACTTGAATTGCTCCGTGTAAAGTTTCTGCAATAAGTACAAGCTTTGAAGTAGCTTCTTTAAATAGTGGGAAAAACTTTTTATCCTTTGGTACAAAAAATTGAAAAATGTTATTTATCGACATACTATATTAATTTACACTGCAAATGTAATATTCCAATGTTAAGTTAACATTAAATGTCGTTGGATTTATAATATTGATTTACTTGACAAAATTTCATTCCATTTATTTAAACCTATTTTGTAAATTAGCCACTCAAAAATAACACTTTTCAATTTATTACAATACAAAATGGATTTAAACTTCAACAAAAACGAAGATCATAATAAACTTTTACTATCAGATTTAAAACAACGATTCGCTAAAGTGAAATTGGGTGGCGGTGAAAAACGCATCGAAAAATTGCACTCCGAAGGCAAAATGACCGCCCGAGAACGTATTGATTACTTATTAGATGACAATGCCAAAGCCATAGAAATTGGCGCTTTTGTTGGCGACGGAATGTATGCCGAACACGGCGGTTGCCCATCGGGTGGAGTAGTTGTAAAAATAGGGTATATTTCAGGCAAACAATGCATTGTGGTAGCCAATGATGCTACTGTGAAAGCGGGCGCATGGTTTCCCATAACAGGCAAAAAAAATCTCCGGGCCCAAGAATTGGCTATGGAAAACAGACTGCCTATTATATATCTCGTCGATTCAGCAGGCGTTTATTTGCCTATGCAAGACGAAATTTTCCCAGATAAAGAACATTTCGGGCGCATATTTCGAAACAATGCTTTAATGAGCAGCATGGGAATTACACAAATTTCTGCCGTCATGGGCAGTTGTGTTGCCGGTGGTGCCTATTTGCCTATTATGAGTGACGAAGCCATGATTGTAGATAAAACAGGAAGTATTTTTTTAGCAGGAAGCTATTTGGTCAAAGCCGCTATTGGCGAAACCATTGACAATGAAACTTTGGGTGGCGCAACAACACACTGTGAAATTTCGGGCGTAACCGACTATAAAGCCAAAGACGACAAAGATGCGCTCGACAGAATAAAAAGTATAGTCGGCAAAATTGGCGATTTTGACAAGGCCGGTTTCAACCGTGTAAAATCCGAAAAACCCGCACTCGATCCCAACGATATTTATGGCATAATTCCAAAATCACGTGCCGATCAATATGATATGTACGAAATCATAAAACGACTGGTCGATTATTCTGAATTTGACGAATACAAAGGCGATTATGGCAAAACCCTTATCACCGCTTATGCCCGTATCGATGGTTGGGCAGTAGGAATCGTGGCAAACCAACGAAAAGTAGTCAAAACTGCCAAAGGCGAAATGCAATTTGGCGGTGCTATTTATTCAGATTCGGCAGACAAAGCCACCCGATTTATTGCCAATTGCAACCAAAAGAAAATACCATTGGTTTTTGTACAGGATGTTACCGGTTTTATGGTCGGTTCAAAATCTGAACATGGCGGTATTATTAAAGATGGTGCCAAAATGGTCAATGCCGTTTCCAATTCAGTCGTGCCAAAATTTACCGTTATTGTCGGCAATTCATACGGAGCAGGAAACTATGCCATGTGTGGCAAAGCCTACGATCCCAGGTTAATATTTGCCTGGCCAAGTGCCGAGCTGGCAGTTATGGGCGGCACGCAGGCAGCCAAAGTACTGGCACAAATAGAAGCCTCATCGCTTAAAGCCAAAGGAGAAATTGTCGATGAAGCAAAAGAAAAAGCACTTTTCGATAAAATAAAAGCGCGGTACGATGAGCAGGTTTCGCCCTATTACGCGGCGGCCCGCTTGTGGACCGATGCCATTATAGATCCGCTTGAAACCCGAACCTGGATTTCCATGGGCATCGAAGCCGCCAATCAGGCACCCATAGAAAAAAAGTTTAATTTGGGCGTTATTCAGGTATAGGTTTTTTTGGGCGTGCCCTCAAATTGCTTTGCTTCGTGCCTCGCAACCGTTCCTCCTCGCAATTTTTGGTCAGGCTTTTCGTTGCAATCTGTCATTGCGAGGAACGGGCGCCATCTAAACATGGAGCCTGCTTCTTCGCAATGACAGGATTTCCACTTCAATCCTTCACGTTGCAGAAATTTAGAAATTAAGCATTGAAGTTTGTCGGATTCATATTTAGGTTATAAAATTAATAAATTAGGTTTTATTAAATTTATGCGTAAGTTTGGATGTTAGGCGACAGTTAACCAAAACCCGAAGAAACAAGAAACTAAATTATGAAATGCAACAGTCAACTATTCTCATTTTTCACTATTCTATTATTTGTGACAAATAATTTATTTGCTCAAACAAAGCAAATAAAACAAATTGACTCTTTAATACAACGGTCAAACCAAATCGGAGTTTTTAATGGGAACATACTTATTTCAAAAAATAATAAAATAATATACAATACTTCATTTGGATTTACTGATGAAACTAAAACAAATAAATTAACTACTGAGTACAGATTTAATATTGGTTCAATTACAAAGGAATTCAGTGCGGTTGCTTTAATGCAATTGCAAGAGCAAGGTAAATTACTGTTAGATGATAAGGTTTCCAAATTCATTCCAGAATTACCCAAATGGGCTAATGAAGTTGCAATTAGAGATTTACTAAGATACACAAGCGGAATACCGAACGTAAACTGGAAAAAAATTAAAAATGACAAAGACCTTTTTAATGATTTAAAACTAATTGATACTTTAGATTTTAAACCAGGTACAAAATATGATTACAATAATAATAATCTCTTTTTAAGACAATTTATTGTTGGTCGAATAACAGGAATGTCTTTTAAATCTTATGTTGAAAAATTTATATTCAAGCGTTGCAAAATGAATTCAGCTGTAATGACACCTTTTGAAAACGAGAAAAATATCGCAAAGGGATTTAATAATAATTTGGTACAAGACAAAACCGATTTGCCTATAACAGGCGGAACTTATTTAACTACAATTGATTTGCTAAAATGGGCAAATTCCCTTCACACCGAAAAAATAGTTAATAAAAAATCACTTTTTGAAATTGGTCAACAATTTAATTTGGAAGAAACTCAATCAGCTTTGGGCCAAGCAAAATATAAAAACAGAAATTTGATTGAGCATTTACACGATGGAAGAGCTGGAAATTATGAAGCAATTTTAATTTCAGATATTACTGAAAAGTTCACAATAATCTTATTAGACAATAACTATAATGGAAAAGTTTTTGAAATTTCAGATGCAATTATTGCAATATTAAAAAAATAATTGAAAAATAACTACTGCCAACAGCGGTGACCGTTGCACAACCTCTCCAAAAGTCTGAATCTCTAAATAATCTATAAAAAGCAACCTCGTTTAAGCTATTTTAAGCGAGGTTTATTTTTTGAATATAGTGAAGTTTTTCAAAAACCAACA
>NZ_JANLVD010000202.1:0-8733 GCF_031363805.1 Flavobacterium sp.
AATTATCATGGCAGATTTAATGAAATTCGTTAAAGACGAATTTGTAACAAAAAAAGATTTCCCAGTTTATGCAGCTGGAGATACTATCACCGTTTATTACGAAATTAAAGAGGGTGAAAAAACTAGAACTCAGTTTTTTAAAGGAGTTGTTATCCAAAGAAGAGGTTCTGGAAACACAGAAACTTTTACAATTCGTAAAATGTCTGGTGCCATTGGAGTAGAGCGTATTTTCCCAGTGAATTTGCCTGCTTTGCAAAAAATTGAAATCAACAAAAAAGGTGCTGTTCGTAGAGCTAGAATTTTCTACTTTAGAGAACTTACTGGTAAAAAAGCAAAAATTAGAGACAAAAGAAGATAGTCTACATCTCATTTCAATACAAAGCTTCGAAGAAATTCGGAGCTTTTTTATTTAAAAATCTTCATGAAAATTTTAATAGTCAATTTAAAATAATTTATGTATTCCTTGATTTTTATAATTTTAAATACAAAATCAATAATTTGAACTTTTAATTTTAACAAATTCATAAATCAATCGATATCGTTATTCAATATCTATTTTTTAGAATCGTTTTATTATATTTGTCGTCACAAAAAAATACAATCTTTAGACATTATGACAAAAATAAAAGTAGCCAATCCAGTTGTAGAACTTGATGGAGATGAAATGACACGAATTATTTGGAGCTTCATCAAAGAACAATTAATTCTCCCTTATTTAGATTTAGATATTAAATATTACGATTTAGGA
This sequence comes from Flavobacterium sp., assembly GCF_031363805.1. Taxonomy (GTDB): domain Bacteria; phylum Bacteroidota; class Bacteroidia; order Flavobacteriales; family Flavobacteriaceae; genus Flavobacterium. The sequence continues at coordinate 749 of NZ_JANLVD010000202.1, forward strand.
ATTGAAAGTCGTGAAGCCACGAAAGACCAAATCACTATTGATTCTGCCGAAGCTATAAAAAAATACAATGTTGGTATCAAATGCGCCACTATTACCCCAGATGAAGATCGAGTAAAAGAATTTAATCTTTCTAAAATGTGGAAATCGCCAAATGGAACCATTAGAAATATAGTTGGCGGAACCGTTTTTCGCGAACCTATTATTATGAGCAATGTTCCTAGATATGTACAGGGTTGGACAAAACCTATAGTTATTGGCCGTCACGCTTTTGGCGATCAATACAAAGCTACAGATGTTGTCATCAAAGGAAAAGGCAAACTGACTATGACTTTTGTTCCAGAACAAGGCGAAACTCAAACTTGGAATGTTTATGATTATGAAGGCGATGGAGTTGCTATGGCAATGTATAATAATGATGAATCTATTTATGGATTTGCACACTCTTCGTTTCAAATGGCATTGACCAAAAAATGGCCATTATATCTTTCTACAAAAAACACAATTCTAAAAGCTTATGATGGACGTTTCAAAGATATTTTTGAAGAAGTGTATCAATCCACATATAAAGCAGATTTTGACAAAAATGGCATGACATACGAGCACCGATTGATTGATGATATGGTGGCATCTGTAATGAAATGGAGTGGCGGATTTGTTTGGGCTTGCAAAAATTATGATGGCGATGTTCAGTCGGATACTGTAGCGCAAGGATTTGGATCATTAGGATTAATGACATCAGTTTTGGTAACTCCAGATGGAAAAACAGTTGAAGCCGAAGCAGCGCACGGAACGGTAACACGTCATTTTAGAGAACATCAAAAAGGAAAAGCCACATCAACCAATCCAATTGCTTCTATTTTTGCTTGGACAAGAGGTTTGGAACACAGAGGAAAACTGGATAATAATCAAGAATTAATTAATTTCTGTAATAAACTAGAAGAAGTTTGTGTAGAAACTGTTGAATCTGGAAAAATGACCAAAGATTTGGCTAGTTTGGTAAAACCTACTGGTCTAACTGATGCAGATTATTTAACAACCGAAGGATTTTTGGCAGCTATAAAAGAAAATTTAGATAAGAAATTAAACTAATATTTTGCATTTAAAATTTTGGAAGACGGCTTTTTAAGCCGTCTTTTTTATTAACCAAATCTTAACAACTATTTTGTAATAAATTATCGAATTTTACGTCTTACAAAAAATCAAATAAACATGATACAACTAATTTTACATTTCCTAACCAAAATTGCATTGATGATTGAACAAATAATATCATATCTTTTTTATTAAATCCAAATCAAAATAAAATCAAAAGTATGTTTTTAAAAAAATCAATTGCAATAGTAATTTTAACTTTTTTTGGAATTTCAAATTCATTTTCACAAGAAAAATTTACAATTTCTGGAACTATCAAAGATGCAAAAAGCAACGAAACACTTATTGGTGTGAATGTTTTTATAGCTCAAATACGAGCTTCAGTTACTACAAACGAGTATGGGTTTTATTCTCTAACCATTCCAAAAGGCGATTACACTCTGCAAATAAGTTATGTAGGTTTTCAAACTTTTGAAGAAAATATTTCGTTGAATGAAAATAAAAAAATGAATATTTCTTTGTCAGAAAGTAGCCAGCAATTATCAGAAATTGTAGTAACAGAAACCAAAAAAGCTACCAATACTCGAGCTGCTGAAATGAGTGTGAATAAACTCTCAATTGCTACCATTAAAAAAATGCCTGTTGTTTTGGGTGAAGTGGATGTTTTAAAATCATTATTATTACTTCCAGGTGTAACCAATGCTGGCGAGGGCGCGTCAGGATTTAATGTTCGAGGCGGTGGCGCAGATCAAAATTTAATTTTGCTAGATGAAGCTATTATTTTCAATTCATCTCATTTGTTTGGTTTTTTCTCTGTTTTTAATCCAGATGCCATAAAAGATTTAAAACTCTACAAAGGCGGAATTCCTGCTCGTTTCGGCGGCAGAGCATCATCAGTTTTAGAAATTTATCAGAAGGATGGAAATAGCAACAAATTCAGCATGAATGGCGGAATTGGACTTATTTCAAGTAGAATTCTTGCTGAAGGACCAATTGTAAAAGAAAAAGGATCGTTCCTTGTGGGCGGGCGTGCTTCCTACGCGCATTTATTTTTAAAATTATCAGAAAAACAAAAAAATAATACTGCCTATTTTTACGACTTGAATACCAAATTGAGTTACAAAGTAAGCGATAATAATAACCTTTATTTATCGGGTTATTTTGGACGCGATGTTTTTGGCATTGGCAAACAGTTTGTAAATACTTACGGAAATTCTACATTAAATCTTAGATGGAATCATTTATTCAACGAAAAATTATTTTCCAATCTATCTTTAATTTACAGTGATTATTATTACGGATTGAATATTGATAGTGTAGGTTTCAACTGGGACTCAGGCATTAAAAATTATAATATTAAATACGATTTCAAAAATTATGTGTCAGATAAATTAAAAATAAATTTTGGCGTAAATGCTATTTATTATGATTTCAATCCTGGAACATTAACGCCTTCAAAACCTGGATCTGGAATTAATTTTGATCAATTAGACAGAAAATATGCTTTTGAACCATCACTTTATTTTGATGTAGACCATAAAATATTAGAAAATCTTACCATTGCTTACGGATTAAGATCGAGTATGTTTTACAGGTTAGGAAAATCGACAATTAATATTTACGAAAATGATCAGCCTGTAACTTATGACTCAGATCTTAAAATTTACCAAAAAGCAACACCTATTGGAACCAAACTATATGGTAAAGGCGATGCTATAAAAACATTTGAAAACCTAGAACCTCGTTTTTCTGCTTCTTATTCTTTTACTGATGATAAATCTGTAAAAATAAGCTATAATAGAATGACACAATATTTGCAATTGCTTTCCAATACTTCTTCTCCTACTCCACTGGATGTTTGGACACCGAGCGATAATTTTATCAATCCACAAATTGCAGATCAAGTTGCTGCAGGTTATTTCGTGAATTTTAGCGATGATAAATACTCTATAGAAGTTGAAAGCTTTTACAAGAAAATTAAAAATAGAATCGATTATATTGATGGTGCAAATTTAATTGCCAACAAAGCTATTGAGCAAGTAATATTGAATGGCGAAATGAGATCCTACGGTTTAGAATTGCTATTGCGAAAAAATAAAGGCGATTTGAGCGGCTGGATATCCTACACGCTTTCAAAATCTGAACAAAGAACACCTGGCAGAAACGCCAACGAAATTGGTATCAATAATGGCAATTGGTATAATTCTGCTTACGATAAATTACATAACTTAGCAGTCACAAGTTCTTACCAATTAAATGATAAATGGAGTTTTGGAGCCAATTTTATTTTGCAAACAGGTCAGCCAACAACTTATCCAAACGGACAATACACTTATTTGGGATTAAACATTCCTAGCTACGGTTTACGTAACGAAAATAGATTGCCTGTTTTTCATCACTTAGACATTTCTGCTACATTGAGTTCTAGAAAAAATAAAAACAGAAAATGGCAAAGCGAATGGGTTTTTGGCATCTATAATATTTATAATCGTAAAAACGCAGCATCCATTAACTTCCAACAAAATATAGATTCAGGAAATAACGAAGCCGTAAAAACATCTATTTTCGGAATAGTTCCAAGCGCAACTTATAATTTTAAATTCTAATTTAATGAAAAATTTATATATAATTTTAACCGTAATATTTCTAAGCAGCTGTACAGAAGTTGTAGATATTAAACTTGACACTGCAAATCCTAAACTTGTAGTCGAAGCCTCTATAAATTGGCAAAAAGGAACCGCAGGAAATATTCAGAAAATAATCCTAACCACTACAGCAGATTATTACACCAATAAAACGCCTGTGGTTTCAAACGCAACAGTTACAGTATCAAATAGTTTAAATGTGATTTTTAATTTCATAGAAATACCAAATACAGGTCAATATGTTTGTAATAATTTTATTCCCGTATTAAACGAAAAGTACAAATTGACTATTGTAAGCAATGGTAAAACCTATACAGGCACAGAAAATTTGAAACCAATTGCCGAAATTCAAACAATAATTCAAAGTAATACCGGCGGAATTAGCAGCAATGAAATTCAGGTAAATGCCAATTTTTTAGATCCTGCGGCAACTGAAGATTTTTATCTTTTTAAATATGAATATCCAAGCAAAATTAAACCCGATATTTATGTTACCGAAGACTTATTTTACAACGGAAATCCTTTCTTCAGTCAGAGTTTCAACAATGATTTAAAAGTAGGTGACACATTTAAAATAACACATTATGGCGTTTCAAAACAATATTATAAATTTTTAGAAATTCTATTAAGCATTTCAGGAAACAACGGTGGTGGTCCATTTCAAGCACCACCAGTTACGGTTCGAGGAAACATATTAAATACAACAAATCCAGACGATTTCCCTTTTGGCTATTTTAATTTATCCGAAATAGATTCTAAAACATACACTATTCAATAAGTAGCTAATCCAGCTATTCATTTCAAAAAAACGGCGAAATAAACAGTTTTGTAAATCTAGCAAGGAGCTTCCTTTGGTCGCTCTTGCTAGAAAACAAAACTAAAGTTTATTTCGCCGTTTTGTTTTCCATTGCTATCTGGGCTAAATATTTTAGATTTTAGAATTCAGATTTTAGATTTACAAAAAAATAGTGTTGCATTTTATATCTTTACATCTTTAAAAATCTGAATTCTAAAATCAAAAATCAAATGTCCTCACACCATATAGTCCGCGACGACCAGGAACCAGCACTTATTATTGCCAATGGAGCAGAATGCAGTTCAGAATTATTAGGACAATTGTTAGAATGGTCGCCACTGGTTATTGTTCTAGATTCTGCAATGGAACGCGTTTCTAAACTAAATTTAAAAGTAGATGTGTTGCTTGGAGATTTTGATCGCGGTTTCGATGTAGAATACTATAAAGAAAATCAATTTCCCATAGAAATAGTGCACAAACCAGATCAAAATAAAACCGATCTCGAAAAAGCTTTTGATTATTTAATAGAAAGAAAAATTCCCGCAGTAAATGTAGTTTGGGCTACTGGAAAGCGTGCAGATCATACCATAACCAACATTACCAATATAATTCAATATCGTAATTTATTAAAAATTGTAATTCTCGACGACCATTCCAAAATATTTCAATTGCCTGCTGAATTTAAAAAATGGTATACAGCAAACACCATAATTTCATTAATTCCAATTGGGAAAGTGTCAGGAATTACTACAGAAAATTTATTTTACAGTTTACAAAATGATGAACTGATTATTGGTGAAAAAACAGGAAGTAGCAACCATGTTTCAAAGGATGGTATAGTTACGATAAATCACGAACAAGGAAACTTATTATTGATGGAATGCTTTGATTGATCGTGTTGATTTTACAATTTCAAATCCAGCAATACATTCCTAATGGTTTCAAAATGTTCCCAAGGAATAAAATGATTGGCATTTTCAATAGGAATTATTTCCATAGATTTTGCATTAACAAGCGTTCTTTTTATAAAAGCTACATTCGAGAATGGCACCAACGGATCTTTTGTTCCGTGAATGACCACAACATTAGAAGTAATATTTTTTAGATTGGGTTTCATATCGACTAAATCTTGTTTGAGCCACCACAATTCATCATTTGCAGGACGCAAAGCACCAGGAATTAAATACCGAATGGGTTTGGTTTTTATAATACTTCGCCAAACTTCGGGAGTTTCAGCTTCAGGATCAATTGATCCAGCTAAAATAATTAGATTCGAATATAATTTTGGCTTTATAGTCGCCAACTTTACAACTACTGGTCCACCCATGGAATGTCCAATTAAAATAATTGGCTTATTGTTATCTATTTTTTTTACAAAATTGTCAATCCTATTGGCTTGAACAGATAAGTTTTCAGCTTCACCAAAATTGCTATAACCAAAACCAGGTCTATCTATTGCAATCATTCTATATTTTTTAAGAAGCAACGTGTCGGTTAAATAATTTTTATAAGCATCCCAACTTCCAGGCGAACCATGTATAAAAAATAAAGTTGGATTTTCAGGTTTTCCAGTTTCAATGTAATGTATTTTGTAATCTTCAAAATCAATAGTTTTGTCTAAAAATTGAGTATTGGTAGTTTCAAAAAAAGCAATTGTTTTTTTACTATTCATTCTCATGGTCATACAAGATTGACAAAATAATATATACAAAACTGGAATGACATAAAAAAAATATCGCTTTTTAAATCTAATTTTCATACTTATAAAATGCTAGAATTTATACATATAAAAGTAACCATTTTTTAATAACTATATTTGCAAAGAATTTTATGAGATGAAAACAAAAATAATTCCAGAAAAAACAACTTTACATTCTAGAAACTTGCATCGTTTTGGGTATGATTTTCAAAAATTGATACTTACAAATCCAGATTTATCAAATTTTGTATTTGTAGACGAGTTTCAAAATGAAATAATCGATTTTAGCAATCCAAATGCTGTCAAATCGCTAAACAATTCACTTTTAATTCTAGATTACAATATTAAAAACTGGGATATTCCAGAAAATTATCTCTGTCCGCCCATTCCTGGTCGCGCTGATTATATACATCATATTGCTGATTTATTGGCAACTACAAACAATGAAACAATTCCCGAAGGCGAAAATGTGGTTGGATTAGATATTGGAACTGGTTCAAATTTAATCTATCCTATACTGGGAAATTCAATCTATAATTGGTCGTTTGTTGCCACTGATATTGATGAAATGGCGATTCAAAATTGTAAAAAAATTATTAGTCAAAATCCAAAATTAATTGATTCAATAAGTTTGCAACTTCAAGTATCATCAAGATTTATTTTTAAAAATATTATTTTACCCGAAGACAAATTTGCTTTCACGATTTGCAATCCACCTTTTCATAATTCAGCTTTAGAAGCCGCAAAATCATCCGCAAGAAAAGTAAATAATTTAGAAAAAAGCAGAGTCAAAACCCCAATTTTAAACTTTGGCGGACAAAATACAGAATTGTGGTGCGATGGTGGCGAAATAGCTTTTATTACCCAAATGATTTATGAATCTGCGAAATATCCAATGCAGGTTTTATGGTTTACAACTCTAGTTTCTAAGAAAGAAAATTTACCTAATATTTATAAAATTTTAAACAAAGTTTCTGCCGTTGATATAAAAACTATCGATATGGCGCAAGGTCAAAAAACCAGCCGAATTGTAGCTTGGACATTTTTAAGTGAGTCGCAGCAAAAAAATTGGAAGTTTTGACAAAAGTTTCAGAGTAACAAAGTACCAAAGTTTTCTTAAGAAGTTAATTTACCAGTTCTTTTACTTTGTAACTTTGCACTTTACAACTTTGTGACTTTAAACATATGAACTTCCAAGTAGTATCCGATTACCAACCCAAAGGCGACCAACCGCAAGCCATAAAAAAATTGGCCAAAGGCATTGTTGATGATGAGAAATTCCAAACCTTACTTGGTGTAACAGGTTCTGGGAAAACTTTTACAATTGCCAATGTCATTGAAAATGTGCAAAGACCAACGCTAGTTTTGGCTCATAATAAAACGCTAGCTGCACAATTATATTCTGAATTCAAACAGTTTTTTCCCAACAATGCCGTTGAATATTTCGTTTCTTATTACGATTATTACCAACCCGAAGCATTTATGCCAGTTTCTGGTGTTTTCATAGAAAAAGATTTATCTATCAATGAAGAACTAGAAAAAATGCGAATGTCTACCGTTTCTTCGTTGCTTTCTGGAAGAAGAGATGTTATTGTTATCGCCTCAGTTTCCTGTATTTATGGTATCGGAAATCCAAAAGAATTTCAAGACAATGTCATTCCAGTGAAAGCTGGACAACAAATATCTCGTACCAAATTTTTACATTCGTTGGTTCAAAGTTTGTATTCAAGAACGGAAGCCGATTTTAATCCTG
>NZ_JANLVD010000216.1:0-10598 GCF_031363805.1 Flavobacterium sp.
TAAAAATTAAAGTTTCAGCACAAAAGTAGTATGATTTGGGCGTAACCCACAAGAAAAATGTGGGTCAGGCTTTCCGCTCTCACTTTTTTAAAAAGGCTAAAAACGCCTTTTTAAAAAGAGTTCCGCTTCAATCCTTTACGCAAACATAATCAGTATTTATTATTAAAATTAAATTATTATTGAAACATTATTGAGTATCAAAACTTAATGAACCTTAATTCCTTAATGGTAAAAAAAAATAATTTAAAAAATCTGTGAAAATCTTTTTAATCTGTGGCAAAAATAAATTATTGAAATTTTTTAATTAGCAAAATTTGTGCAATTCGTGTCAAAAAGAAATTCGTAAATAAAATATCAAATGAAAAAAACAATCACATTAATATTCCTCATCCTTTTTCAAATAACAGCATTTGCCTGTCCAGTTTGCGAAAGAAACCAACCCAAAGTCTTGCGTGGCATCGTTCACGGTTCTGGACCAGACAGCAATTGGGATTATGTAAGCATCGTTATCACCATCATCATTTCGATTTTTGCATTTATCTATTCCATAAAATGGTTGATAAAACCAAACGAAAAAAACCAAAACCACATCAAATATTCCATCTTTAAATAATTCATTATGAAAAACAACAGTTCCGTTTTTATATTTCTAGATGAAGAAATACAACCTTTTGGCGAATTTTCTGTACCCATAAATTTTGATCTCGACACCACAAAATTAGTCGATGGCGATCACGTGCTCAAAATTGTCAGCAAAGATCCAACAGGAAAAGAAGGCATTCGTAAAATTCCGTTTTTTGTTAGAAATGGACCATCAATTTCGGTAGAAGGAATTTCAGAAAATGATACTGTCGATGGTGTAATTCCGATAATGATAAACGCCTACGGAAAAGGCGATCAAAAACAATTTTTAATCGAAGGTAGCGAAACACCACAATCTACACCAGCTTGGTTTTGGGCAATAATAATCGGTTTTATAGGCTTTGCGATTTATTATTTCACAGTAGAAATGACACGTGGAAAATAAGTTTTTCATTTCAAGTCTTTCGTCCTACAGGGTTTTTTTAAATCTTGTAGGTCTTTTTCAATAAAACTTCATAACTACAAGTTTCAAAAAGCTTTGCACGTCATTTTCAATTAAATTTCATACCTACAAGGTTAAAAAAAAGCTTGCAGGATTAATAAAAATATAATAGTACAAAAAATTTACAAAGCAAAAAAGTAAAATCTAATTCAAAAATAGCGCAATTTTACAAGTTATTTATAAAGTTATGTAACACAAATAGAGGTATGATAAACGACTTTTAAGTAATATATAAATCAGATTTAAATTACTATTAAAAATGAAAAAACCAGAAAAATTTCCCAAAGAACCAAATGAACAATTAGAAAAAGACGGCTACCCAAAATATCCAGAATCCGAAGACATTTACAACAAATTCGATAAAGAATTCGACATAGATCCCGAGAATATTGCCAAGAATAAAGAAATTATTCAAATCGATAAAAATCCAGCTTGGAATGAAAAAGATTTCACCCAAGACAAAACTGGAAATGATTTAGATATTCCAGGTTCAGAACTTGATGACGACCAAGAAAATATTGGAAGCGAAGACGAAGAAAACAATGGTTACAGCATTGGCGGAGACAATCATAACAATTTAGAAGAAGACAACGAAATATGAAAACACAAAAAAAAGTAGGCATTTGGATGGATCATTCTAATGCTAATATTATTGAATTTCCATCGGATAATAAAGAAAAAAAAACAATTTCGTCAGATTTCAGCGCCGATGATAGAGCAGAAACTTTGCAACGGAGTGAAAACGAAATGCACAATAAAGAGCAACAAAAACACGGAACATTTTATAAAAATTTGTCGAAAATCATTAAAGATTTTGATGAAATATTGCTTTTTGGACCAACAAATGCCAAAAGTGAGTTGCACAATTTGTTGAAAGAGAATCATGAGTTTGATAAGATTAAAATCGAATTAAAAAACACTGATAAAATGACTGATAAAGAACAACATAATTTTGTTTCAGAATATTTTACACGATTTGATTTCAAAAATTAATTTTTTGATCTTTTAAAATCGTAACTCATTTTCCTGCAAGGTCTTTTTTGACCTTGTAGGTATTTATAAATGTAATTTGAAACCTACAAGGTTCAAAAAACCTTGCAGGATAAACAAAATAAATAAAAGCATAAGCAATGAAAGTAGCCATCTTTGGAACCCAGTTTTACGAACGTGACTACTTCAATAAATACAATATTGATAACACACACGAACTCACTTTTTTCAATGAACAATTAACAGCAGAAACAGCATTTTTGGCAAAAAGTTTTCAGGCAGTTTGCGTTTTTGTAACCGATAAAATCGATAAAAATTGCATAGAAAAACTTGCCGAAATTGGTGTAAAGTTAATCGATTTGCGAAGCGCAGGTTTCAATAATGTAGATCTCGAAGCAGCAAAAAATAACAATATAAAAGTGGTTCGAGTTCCAGCTTATTCGCCACAAGCAGTTGCCGAACACGCAGTAGCAATGATTTTAACGCTAAACAGAAAAACCCACAAAGCTTATAATCAAGTAAGAGAAAATAATTTTTCATTGCAAAAGTTAATGGGTTTTAATCTTTTTGAAAAAACTGTTGGTGTGGTTGGAACAGGTAAAATTGGTCGGGCATTTTGTAATATTATGTTGGGTTTTGGATGTAAGATAATTGCTTACGATATCAAAGAAAACGAAGGTTTAAAACAAAAAGGCGTTCAATATAAAACCTTTGATGAACTACTTTCTCAATCAGATATTATATCTATTCACTGTCCATTAACTCCAAAAACCAATCACATCTTTGACAAAAAAGCTTTCGATAAAATCAAAAAAGGCGCAATGATTATCAATACAAGTCGTGGTGGAATTATTAATTCTGAAGATGCAATTGTAGCTTTAAAAAAAGAACAAATTGGTTATTTAGGATTGGATGTTTATGAAAACGAAAGTAATTTATTCTTCAAAGATTTATCTCAAACCATAATTCAAGATGATGTTTTTGAACGATTATTATCCTTTAATAATGTTTTAATTACGCCACATCAAGCGTTTTATACTCAAGAAGCTGTAACAGAAATAGCCAAAATAACCATCAAAAATTTTACAGATTTCGAAAAAGATTTGCCATTAGAAAACGAAGTTATACTTTAAAATAAATTACAATGAAAACACAACAAATTGTTTTGGCATCAAGACCAAAAGGTACGCCAACACTCGCGAATTTTAGAACAGAAACGATAGATTTATCAGAATTAAAAAAAGGCGAACTTCTTTTAAAACCAAATTTTTATTCTGTTGATCCATATATGAGAGGAAGAATGAACGATGCAAAATCCTATGCAGAACCTTTTCAAATTGACCAAGCCATAAAAGGTGGCGTAACTGCAACTGTTGTTGAAAGTAAATCTAATAATTTTAAAATTGGCGATGTTGTAGTCGGAATGTTGCCATGGGCAGAACAATGTGTTGCATCAGAAAAAGGATTGCAAAAAATAGATACTTCCATCTCACCAGAAAGTTATTATTTGGGGGTTTTAGGAATGACTGGATTGACTGCTTATTTTGGTTTAATGCATATTGGAAAACCTAAAAAAGGTGAAACTGTTGTAGTTTCTGGTGCCGCTGGCGCAGTTGGCGTTGTGGTTGGTCAAATTGCAAAAATTCAAGGTTGTCGTGTTATTGGAATCGCTGGATCTGATGAAAAAGTAAATTTATTAAAAGAGAAATTTGGTTTTGATGAAGCTATAAATTATAAAACTACAAAAAATTTGACAGAACATATTGCAAAATTATGCCCAAAAGGTGTCGATATTTATTATGATAATGTTGGAGGAGAAATATCTGACGCAGTAATTGCCAATATTAATTTTAATGCTAGAATTGCTTTGTGCGGTCAAATTTCTCTTTACAATAGTACCGAAGTTCCAGTTGGACCAAGAATACAACCGATGCTTTTAACCAGAAGTGTATTAATGCAAGGTTTTATTGTTGGAAATTATAGTACCAATTTTCCAGAAGGAATCAAACATTTAAGCGAATGGGTAAAAGATGGAAAATTAAAATTTAGTGAAACCATAGTAAATGGTTTTGATAATTTACCAAAAGCATTACTAGGATTATTTAAAGGCGAAAATACTGGGAAAATGATTGTTAAAGCATAAATTATCTGAGACACGAATTACACAAATTAGCACGAATTCTTAATATGATTTAAAAAAAATTAGTGGAAATTAGTGCAATTTGTGTCGGAATTTATAATCCTTTATTCTTTGAAAATTAGAATAAAATTTTCGGAACAGTTATAATAAATTAGTTGTACAAAATCAAATAACTTCAAATTGTGGAATACAAAGACTATTACAAAATTTTAGAAATAGACAAAAAAGCCACACCAGCCGAAGTGAAAAAGGCGTACCGAACTTTGGCTAAAAAAAACCATCCGGATAAAAATTTGGGTGACAAAAAAGCGGAAGAACGTTTTAAACTGGTCAACGAAGCCAATGAAGTTTTGGGCGATGCCGAGAAACGAAAACAGTATGATGAGTTGGGCGAAAATTGGCAACAAAATCAGCAACAAAATCAAAATCAGCAATACCAGAGAAGTAATACCAATCAAGGTTTTGGCGGAAACAATCAAGGAGATTTTTCGGATTTTTTCGAACAGTTTTTTTCTCAGCAACGAGGCGGAAACCAACAACAAAATCAATCCAGAAAAGGTGGAGATTATGAAACTGAAATGGAAATTTCACTCCAAGAAGCCTATTCAGGAACCAGTAGAATTATTCAATTGGAAAACGAAAAACTTCGCGTAACTACAAAACCTGGCGCTTACACAGACCAACAATTGCGCATAAAAAATAAAGGTGCAAAAGGCAGTTCGGGAGCCAACCGTGGCGATTTGTTTATTAGAATTAAAGTAGTTAATAATTCAAAATACCTTCGTAAGGGAAACGATTTGTATCAAACATTAGAAGTAAATTTATACGATGCCATATTAGGAAACGATATTATTGTCGAAACATTTTCAGGCAAATTAAAAATAAAAATTGAGGCAGGAACTCAAAACGGAAAATCCATCCGACTTAAAGGAAAAGGAATGCCAGTTTATGAAAAATCAGAAACATTTGGAGATTTTTATATCATAATTAAAATAAAAATTCCAGAAAAATTGACCGACAAACAAAAGGAATTATTTGAAGAACTCAAATCAATTTCTTAAACAACTTTAAAGATGAAAAATACAATCAAAATAATGACATTGCTTTTTCTTTTTTTAAACTGTAAAAAAGAACATAAAACAACTATTAACTCCATAGAAAACTTCACAGATTTACTGCTGGAAGAATCGGCTGTAAATTCTTTTTTTAAATCCAATCCTGAAAACGAAAATATTGTAAAAGAGGTTAATTTATTTTATAAAAATCGGGGTTTTCAATATGCTTGGTTCAACAAAAAAGGAATGACACAAGCAGTTCCGAATTTTCAAAATCAGTTGCAAAATTACAGCATTGATTTTGAAGATAAAACTTTCAATAATGCACAATTGGATACTTTGATTACGATAATAAAAACCAATAATAATGAAGCTGAAATTGATAAAAAACAACGTGAAAAATTAGAATTAATTCTCACCATAACCTTTTTTAAATATTCGGAAAAAGCATATTCTGGAATCAACAAAAACGCACACCAATTGGAATGGTTTATTCCAAGAAATAAAAAAAATTATCAGACTCTATTGGATTCATTGGTGTTGAAGCCAGATAATAAAATTAACGAACCCGTAAATTTATACTACACCAAATTAAAGCAAAAACTTCGTTTGTATCGTGATATTCAAAAAAAAGGTGGTTTTCCAGCTATCAAAACCGATAAAAAATTACTTTCGGTAACCGAATCAGATTCTTGTTTATTGCAAGTAAAACAACATCTATTTATATCCGGAGATTTGAAAATAAATGATAAAAATATATATTTTTCAGACAGTTTAGCAAGCTCAATTTCCAATTTTCAACAACGTTTGGGTTTGCCAGAAAATGGAAAATTAGATGCCAAAACCATAGCAGAATTAAACAAAACAGTCGATTATAGAATCAAACAAATGCTCGTTAATATGGAACGTCTCCGATGGGTTCCAGTCGAAATTGAAAACGATTATTTACTAGTAAATATTCCAGAATTTAAGTTGCATGTTTTCGAAAACAGAAAATTACTTTGGGAAACCAATGTTGTGGTTGGAAAAGCCGCAAAGCAAACCACAATTTTTAAAGGAAATATATCAAGAATAATTCTTAATCCTTACTGGAATATTCCAAACAGCATCATTAATAACGAAATTTTACCCAAATTGAAACGCAATTCCAATTATCTAGCCAGAAATAATATGGAAGTCGTTTCCAATGATGGGAAAGCTATGAGTGCTACAGCGATAAATTGGAATAAATATTCCAAAAATGTTCCTTTTATAATCCGACAAAAACCAAGCAAAAATAATGCGCTGGGCAAAATGAAGTTTCTTTTTCCAAACAGTTACAGCATTTATTTGCACGATACACCATCCAAAGAATTGTTTAACCGAAACAAAAGAGATTTTAGTCATGGTTGCATTCGGGTAGAAAATCCAAAAAAGTTGGCCATGTATTTGCTTAGAAACGATAAAATTTGGAATCAGAAAAAAGTAGATAAAGTTCTAAAAACTACCAAAGAAACTGGAATAGCAATAAATCCCACAGTTCCTGTATACATTACATATTTTACCGCTTGGGTCGATTTTAAAGAAAACCTAAATTTCAGAAATGATATTTATAATTTAGATGATGAGTTGGCAAAAGAAATTTTCGCAGATTAATTTTAATCAAAAAATTTAATTTTTAAATATACAAATTATGAAAAAGATTCTTGTAACCACAGATTTTTCGGCAAATTCAAAAAAAGCAATACGATTTGCCATGCAGTTGGCATCACAAAACAATTATAAATTGGTATTTTATAATGTGACATATGTAGCCATTCGACCAAATGCTTGGGATACAGTTTATTCTGGCAGTTCCAACACCAGCGAAATTAGTATAAACCAAGAAAAATTAGAAAATTTAATTACCAAAATTCATCGGGAATCTAAATTGGCGGAAATAAGCTATGAGTGTGACTGCGAAGTTGCAGAAGGTCCGTTTTTGAATGTTGGAAATCATATTATGGAATATGCAGAAAAAATAAAAGCCAACTACATTTGTGTAAGTACAACAGGTTCTGGAAGTATTTCCAAACTATTTGGCTCAACGGCATCGGAGCTTATTTTAAAATCGACTATTCCGCTTTTTGTTATTCCAAAAAATTATATTCAAAAAGAATTCTCCTCAATTTGTTATGCATCGGATATTGAAAATATAGATTCAGAAATTAAAAAAGTGGTGGAATTGGCAGATTCTTTAAAATCAAAAATCACAATATTGCATTACGATTATGATTCCTATTTAAAATTGGACAAAGAAAAACTGAATAATGCAGCCAAAAAATACGAATCTGAAAAAATATTCTTTGAATACAAAAAGTTAAATCCAAAATACACCATAAATTACCATATTCGGAAAGATGTTTTGCTTATAAAACCATCGCTAGTTGTTTTATTTACCAAGCAAAACAGAAATTGGTTCGATCGATTATTTGAAACGCATCATTCTAGCAATATGTCGTTTAACACAAAAGTACCATTGTTGATTTTTAGAAAAAAAGAAAAATAAGCTTCAACTTTTTAAGCAAATTTCATAATTTATTGATAAAAATATTCTGATTATGACAACAAACAATTTTGATATTAAAGGATTATCCGATCAAGAAGTTACTATTTCAAGAGCTAAAGGCGGAGAAAATGCTATCATCTTAAAAGAAGAAAATCATTTGCTAAAAGCAATTTTAAATTTTTTTAAAGATCCGATGATACTGTTATTATTAGTGGCTTCCACTATATATTTTATCAGCGGAAAAACTTCTGATGGCATATTTTTGGCATCGGCAATTGTATTGGTTTCTGCCATTTCATCTTATCAAAATGCTAGAAGCAGGAATGCTTTAGCCAAACTGAAGGATTTTACAAAACCAAAATGTAAAGTCATTCGAAATGGAAAAACCATCGAGATTAAAACTGAAGAACTTGTTCTTGGCGATAGTTTGTTGGTCGAGGAAGGAAGTTCCATTTCAGCAGATGGAACAATTATACATTCCAATGATTTTTCTGTAAACGAAGCCATTTTAACTGGCGAATCCATGTCGGTTATCAAAGATAAATCCTCAAAAGAAAATACAATTTTTCAAGGTACAACTGTCGCAAGTGGATTGGCAATTGCAACAATTACAGCCATTGGAAACAAAACTAAATTAGGAATAATTGGCGAAAGTCTAGAAAGCATTAAAGAAGAAAAAACACCATTAGAAATTCAAATTGGGAATTTTGTAAAAAAAATGGCCATTGCTGGTGGCATTGTATTTTTGATTGTTTGGGCAATAAATTATTTTCAATCTTACAATTTATTTGACAGTTTACTCAAAGCATTAACCTTGGCAATGAGTATTTTGCCCGAAGAAATTCCTATTGCATTTACCACTTTTATGGCACTTGGTGCTTGGCGAATGATGAAAAAAGGTATTATTGTAAAGCAAATGAAAACGGTTGAAACGCTAGGAAGTGCAACCGTAATTTGTATTGATAAAACAGGAACAATTACAGAAAATACAATGAGTTTGGCGAAAGTGTTTAGTTTAAAATTTGATAAAATTACCGATTTAGAAACTGAATTATCTGACGATGAAAAGCAATTAATTTCATTATCGATGTGGGCAAGCGAATCCATTCCTTTTGATCCTATGGAAGTTGCGTTGCACCAAACATATTCGAAAGTCATCAAAAAGGACGAACGTACTCATTATAAAATGGTGCACGAATATCCATTATCCGGCAAACCACCAATGATGACGCACATTTTTGAAAACAAATCTGGTAGTAGAATTATTGCAGCAAAAGGTGGAGCAGAAGCAATAATGGCAATTTCTAAACTTTCAGCTAAAGAAAAAAAACAAATTCTCGAAGCCATACATTCATTATCAACAGAAGGTTACAGGATTTTGGCTGTTGGCGAAGCAACTTTCGATGGAAAAGATTATCCAAAAACACAAGAAGAGTTTAAATTGGATTTTAAAGGATTATTGGCATTTTATGATCCACCAAAAAAGAATATTCATTTGGTTTTGCAACATTTTTATAAAGCCGGAATTGCAGTCAAAATTATCACTGGCGACAATGCCGAAACTACTTCATCCATTGCCAAACAAATAGGATTTGTTGGATACGAAAATAGTATTTCTGGCGAATATTTAATGAAATTATCTGACAAAGACTTCAAAAAGAAAGTGTTGGAAATTAATTTATTTACAAGAATGTTTCCCGAAGCCAAACTCAGAATCATCAACGCTCTAAAATCCAATAAAGAAATTGTAGCCATGACTGGCGATGGCGTAAATGATGGGCCAGCCTTAAAAGCTGCTCATATTGGGATTGCAATGGGAAAAAAAGGAACAGAAATTGCCAAGCAAGCAGCATCATTAATTATCATAAACGACGATTTAGACAAAATGGTTTACGCCATTTCTATGGGACGAAAAATTTATGCAAACCTCAAAAAAGCCATTCAATTTATAATTTCGATTCATATTCCAATTATTTTGACGGTTTTTATTCCGTTGGCTTTGGGTTGGATGTATCCCAATATTTTTTCGCCTGTTCATATTATATTTCTCGAATTGGTAATGGGTCCAACATGTTCCATTGTATATGAAAATGAACCTATCGAAAAAAATACAATGACACAAAAACCACGACCTTTTACAGATACTTTTTTCAATTGGAAAGAATTATCAACTAGTATTATTCAAGGTTTAGTCATTACAATTGGAACATTATTTTGCTATCAATATTCTGTTTATCAAGGTTTTAATGAGGGAGTTACAAGAACTATGGTTTTTGTAGTTTTAGTTACAGCCAACATATTTTTAACTTTAGTAAATCGTTCATTTTACTATTCAATATTTACAACATTATCATATAAAAATAATTTAGTTTCCATTATTATTGGAATAACAATTGCCATAACAGGATTGTTGCTTTATGTAAAACCATTAACAGAATTCTTTGATTTTGAGCATTTGAACATAGTACAATTAATGATAGCAATTGTTGTTGGATTTCTATCAGTCATTTGGTATGAATTCGTGAAATTAGGAAAACGGAATTATACAACTTAAACAATTGATTATGAAACTATTATTTAATATTTAAATCTAATTTTAATTTACTCAAATAAAAAAACTTTTTCTATAAAAATTATCAAAGAAAATTATTATCAAAGAAAACTTTTTTCAGAGAATACTTCTCTTTTGTATAATTGAGATTTAATATATTTTTTTGTAAGTTTAATCATTATTATAATTTGAATTCAAAAAAGGATATTATTGCAAGCCGCAATTCTTAAAAAAAGTTTTCTTTGATAATA
>NZ_JANLVD010000228.1:0-2995 GCF_031363805.1 Flavobacterium sp.
AATTATATCAAAATCAAAACGACAAAGCCGCCAAAACATTAATGTTGGTGAGCGTTGCTTACATTACACTAATACAAATAGTATACATTTTAGATAAATTTTTACGATAATGGAACAAATGACAATTGAAGATTACAACCAACGAAAAGCAAAATCCCACAAACTATTATTGCTTTTTGCTATGGTAAGTATGTTTATGATGTTTGCAGGTTTGACAAGTGCGTATTTAGTAAGTGCTTCCAGAAAAGATTGGATTCATACCATGATTTTGCCTCCTGCTTTTACTATTAGTACAATTGTGATTATAATAAGTAGCATCACCATTCATTTGGCAAAATTGTCAATTAAAAAAAACAATCGCCAAAATACTAGTATTTTTTTAATATCAACTTTGGTTTTAGGAATTGCATTTGTATATTTTCAATTCAAAGGATTTAGTCAAGTGGTCGATATGGGTTATTTTTTCACAGGAAGCGAGAGCACAGTGACATCTTCGTTTTTATATGTTTTAACGATTTTGCATTTGGCACACCTTTTTGGAGGCATAATTTCATTATTAATCACTATTTATAATCATTTTAAACAAAAATACAACGCATCACAATCCACTGGTATAGAGCTAGCTGCTATGTTTTGGCATTTTCTAGATATTCTTTGGGTATATTTGTTTTTATTTTTATATTTCGTTAAATAAGAAAAATTTGTAAATTTGTAAACTTTATAAATAAAATTATATGGCAACTACAGTTACTACTGATACTGATGTAAAAGCTTGGGGCGGCGGAACAGAGCCTATGAGAATAAGTTATGGCAAAATGATGATGTGGTTTTTTATCGTATCTGATGCTTTAACATTTTCTGGATTTCTTGCAGCTTACGGTTTTTCAAGATTTAAATTTATTGAAACTTGGCCTTTGGCAGATGAAGTTTTTACCCACTTTCCTTTTATGCATGGCGTTCCTGCTCCAATGTATTATGTAGCCTTAATGACTTTTATTCTAATTTTTTCGTCAGTAACTATGGTGTTAGCAGTGGATGCTGGACATAATATGGACAAGAAAAAAGTAACTTTCTATATGTTTTTAACCATTATAGGTGGTATGATATTCGTTGGATCGCAAGCTTGGGAATGGAAAAACTTTATCAAAGGTGAATATGGCGCTGTTGAAACTAAAGGAGGATCCATACTTCAATTTGTAGATAAATCTGGAAAAAGAGTAGCATTGGAAGCTTTTGCAGCAGATATTCCTACCGAAAGAGTTCAAGATACAAAAAGCACTGGAATTTGGTTTTATGGTGAAGGAAGTATTCCAACCTATTCAGTTGAAGAAGTAGTGGAAGGTTTTAAAGCCAATGACAATTTGTTGGTTCGTACCGAAGTTATAAATCCAAAAACAAAGAAGAAAACAACCTTATCTCGCGAAGAATCTTTGAAGAGAATGGATGGAACCAAATATGTTGTTGAAGGTGCCAATTTAATTCGAAACGAATATGGTGCAAAATTATTTGCCAATTTCTTTTTCTTTATCACTGGTTTTCACGGTTTCCACGTATTTTCGGGTGTAATGATTAACATTTTAATTTTCTTTAATGTTATTCTTGGCACTTATCAAAAAAGAGGAAGTTACGAAATGGTTGAAAAAGTTGGTTTATACTGGCACTTTGTGGATCTAGTTTGGGTATTTGTATTTACCTTTTTCTATCTAGTTTAATTTTCAGATTTATATAAAATATAAAATATGTCACACGCACACGAACATGTATCAAACACAGGAAGAATCTGGAAAGTTTTCGCACTGCTTTCTGTAATTACAACTGTAGAAGTTATTTTAGGTATTATAAAGCCTGAATTATTACATTTTACAACTTTTTTAGGAATGAATTTGCTTAACTGGATATTTATTATTCTTACAGTTTACAAAGCATATTGGATTATGTGGGCATTCATGCACCTTGAAGGCGAAGTTTCCGCTCTTCGTTGGGCAGTGGTTGGTCCACTTGTTTTCTTAATTATGTATTTAGTGTTTATTCTGCTAGTCGAAGCCGATTATATATTCGAAATTTTTAAAAATGCCACCATTAAATGGAATTTTTAGAAAATATTAATTCAAAAAATGATCCCGATTCGTCGGGATTTTTTTATTTTTGTATTCAAATAATTCTCAATTTATAATGAAGAATAAATTAGTACTCATTGTGCTTTTAGCTTTGCCAATTTTGATTTACATGATTTTTGCCACAGCAACGCACAATTCACTTTTTTTGCCAACCATATCAAAAGCAAACAAAGAGTTGCCAGCTTGGAAAAGCTACGATGCAAAAGAAGTTTTGCTAAAAAACAAAATTACCATATTGGGTTTTTTAGGGAATGATATTTTAAAAAATCAAGGGAATATCTTCAATTTGAATCAAAAAATATACGGTAAGTATGTAGGTTTTAAAGATTTTCAAATTGTAATGATTGTTGAAGATGGAAAACAAGCCGATGTTAAAATTTTATTAGAAAAATTAGGTGGATTTACTGAAAATTTATCAGCTTGGAAATTTGTATTTGCCAACCCAAATGAAATTCAATCTTATTTTGATTCGTATAAATTAAGAACAAAACTAGATTCAAATTTTAGTACTTCGGAAGTTATTATTATTGACAAAGACATTAATCATAGAGGCCGAAAAGGCAAGAATAGGGAAGGTGATGATGAGTACAAAGAAAGCTACAATACTACTTCTGCCGCCGATTTGCACAATGATATGTCCGACGATGTAAAAATTATGCTTCGTGAGTACAGACTGGCTTTGAAGAGAAATAAAAATCAAGAAAATTTTAGTTTGCATGTTAAGAAATAGCATTAAATAAATTGTATCTCGGTTTATTTACCACAATTTTAAATAAATCGTTATATTTGATAAAAAATGACAATTTTAAAATTTGCTGAACACTTTCCAGATGAAGAATCTTGTAAGTTGTATTATAAGAAAGTTAGAGAAAAACAAG
>NZ_JANLVD010000255.1:0-10732 GCF_031363805.1 Flavobacterium sp.
GACAATAAAGTTTCGGCATCACGAACATCAATTTCTTTTTCCCACTCCAATCTTGTCGTTCCGCTATCATTTCCTTTGCCTTTTATGGTCAAAAAACCTTTGTCTCCCTTTATTCTCACTCGGACTGCACGCTCAGGATTCGAGTTCAAATATCCTTGTACAATTCTGTTTTTGGAAACAGCAATTGATTCAAAATCATTGTATAAAACTAAAAATTTACGTTCTATTTCTATCATTTTTTTGGAGGTTTTCTAGCTTTACACTTCAATTTTAAAAAGAATTTCCGTTTCAAACAACGTTCACTAAACTCCTATTAAAATAAAAGTGTAGTGAAGTAATCTGGTCTATGGGTTAATCAATCCAAAGATACATTTTTTTAAAAAATTAAACTTTCTACAATATCGAATATGTTATTATATTTCGACCAAATAATTTTAAATTTGTATTATGTCTGATAACCAAACCCAACAACTGCAACGCAAAATTATCCATGTGGATATGGACGCTTTTTATGCATCGGTTGAGCAATTGGACAATCCTGACTTAATAGGAAAACCATTGGCAGTCGGAGGCAGCGAAAATAGAGGGGTCGTAGCTGCAGCAAGCTATGAAGCCAGAAAATTTGGCGTGAGAAGTGCCATGAGTGGCGCGCAAGCCAAACGAAATTGTCCCGATTTAATTTTTGTGTCACCAAGATTCGATCGTTACAAAGAAATATCTCAAAAAATAAGAAAAATATTTTTTGATTATACAGATTTGGTAGAACCGCTATCACTAGACGAAGCTTATTTGGATGTAACTCAAAACAAAAAAGGAAATCCAAGTGCTTCCCTTATTGCCGAGGAAATAAGACAACGAATTTTTGAAGAAGTTGGTTTGACAGCTTCCGCTGGCATTTCAGTCAATAAATTTGTAGCAAAAGTCGCATCAGATTTTAACAAACCCAACGGACAGAAAACCATCAATCCAGAAGAAGTGCAATATTTTCTAGAAAATTTAGACATTAAAAAGTTTTACGGAATTGGAAAAGTCACCACCGAAAAAATGTACCAGCAAGGTATTTTTACAGGCAAAGATCTAAAATCAAAAACATTAGAATATTTGGAATTGCATTTTGGAAAAAGTGGCACACACTATTACTACATTGTTCGTGGCATTCACAACAGTGAAGTCAAACCCAATAGAATCACCAAATCTGTCGCAGCAGAACATACATTTGATTCCAATTTAACTTCCGAAATTTATATGGAAGAACGTTTGGAGCAAATTGCTTTGGAATTGTCACGAAGACTTTTGAAACACAAAATTTCTGGTAAAACAGTGACCTTAAAAATAAAGTATAGCGATTTTTCACAACAAACCAGAAGCAAAACATTGCCCTACTTTATTTCTGACAAGGGACTTATTTTTTCAACTATCAAAGAACTTTTGTATCAGGAAAAAATGAAAAATTCAGTCAGGCTTTTAGGAATTTCGCTTTCCAACCTCAACACAGAAATTAAGAAAACTGTGGTTGTTCAATTAAAACTTGATTTTTAATGTTATTTTTACGTAACAGAAACCTCTTTAAAAAATGAAAATAAATAAACTATTTACAATTGCATTTTTACTACTATCTATAATCTCCAAATCACAAAACCAAGAAACTGGAAGAGCTTTCATACAAATCCTTCTTCAAGAAAAAGATTATCCAAAAGTCTATACTTTTTTTGATGAATCAATGAAAACTAAAATCTCAGAATCTTTTTTGAAAGAGACAGCTGAAAAATTAGAAAAACAATTGGGAAAATTCAAATCTATAATTGAAACCAGCAATGAAAAAGAAACATATACTTACTATTCTGATTTTGAAAACATAAAATTGGACATAAAAATATCCTTTGGTGAAAATAAAAAAATAATTGGATTTTTCTTTGTGCCACACAAAGAGCTCAAAAAAGAAAATTCGTTAGGAAAAGATTTCAATGTAAAAAGCAATGATATAGAACTTCAAGGAACTATTTTAATACCTGAAAATAATAATAAAAACAAGCTGGTTATTTTTGTTCATGGCTCTGGGTCAAGTGACAGAGATGAAACAATATTTGAAAATAAACCCTTCAAAGAAATTGCCGAAAATTTATTTGCAAAAGGAATTGCATCCTACAGATTCGATAAAAGAACTTATTCAAACCCAGAAACTTTCAAAGATACAAGTACAATTGATGACGAAGTAACCAACGATATCATCAATATTATATCCTATTTTAAAAATAATAAAGAATTTACGGGTTATGAAATTATAGTTTTAGGACATAGTGCGGGTGCATACTTATTGCCAAGAATAGCGAATAAATCACAACAAATTTCGAAAATTATTCTTCTGGCAGGAAATGCGCGACCAGTTTGTGAACTTTTAATTGAGCAGTATGAATATTTGTACAAACTAACGCCTACTGAAGAATTAAGACAAGCCAAGCAGCTAGTAAAAGAACAAATTGCCTTTTTAAATTCTAAATCGTTTAATTTGCAAACGCCAAAGGACAAGCTTCCGCTGGATACTTCCGCATACTATTGGAAATCTGTTTTAGATTATAATCCAATGAAAGAAATTAAAAAAGTAAAAATCCCTATTTTAATTTTGCAAGGCGAAAGAGATTACCAAGTGACCATGAAAGATTTTGAAATATGGAAACAAACATTGAAAAATAACAAGAAGGCAGAATTTATTAGCTATCCAAAACTAAATCATTTATTTATGTCTGGCGAATCTCAATCTGATCCTAAAGAATACGCTATCAAAGGAAATGTTGATTTAAATGTAATAAACGACATAGAAAAATTTATATCAAAAAAATAAAACTGAAACTTATTTTAAAACAAAACCCGACAAATTTCAAATCTGTCGGGTTTGTGATTTTTATAAAATTTTATTTTTAGTCTCTACTTAATTTTGATAAAAGCCTCAAAAATTCCACGTATAACCAAACCAAAGTTATAATTAATCCCATAGCAGAAAACCATTCCATATATTTCGGATTGCGATTTAATGCGCCTTTTTCTATTTGATTGAAATCTAAAAATAAATTTAAAGATGCTATAATAATCACAAAAATGCTAATTCCAATACTCATCCAAGAATTTCCATAATGAACAGGTTGGTAGCTTGTAAACATTGATAATAGCCATGAAATCAAATAAAATGCTGCAATGGCGATAGTAGCAGAAATTACGACAGATTTGAATTTTTCTGTGACTTTAATTATTTCATATTTGTACAACATAAAGCAAACTACAAATGTTACCATAGTGGCACTTATGGCTTGCATAGCAATACCTGCATAACTTGTTAACTCAAATATGGCAGATATTCCGCCCAAAAATAAACCTTCACAAATAGCATAACCTGGCGCCAATTGTCTTGAATATTCTGGTTTGAAAGAAGTAATTAAAACCAATACAAATCCAGAAATGGCACCGCCTATGGTCAATACCATTGGATTGTATCCTTGAAAAGTCATATACCATGTTACTGCAAAAGCTATTGCCAAAAGGCCTAATAAAATTAAACTTTTGTTGATGGTTCCAGAAATGGTCATCACATCTGCATTGTCTAATACATCAGCCTTACTAGTATTGGTAAAATTTTTATTCTTAAAAAAAGGATTACTTGAATTCATATTTTTACAATTTAAATTATTCTATTTCTGAAACTCTCAAAGTGTTAACCATTCCTTTATCTGTCACTGGCATTGCTGCTAAATTGATTAAAAAATCGCCTTTGTCAACAAAACCTTTGACACGAGCAATTTCGTTTACGTCGGTCACTGTATCATCGGTACTTACAAATTTATCATAATAAAATGATTTTACGCCCCAAAGTAAATTTAATTGGGTTAAAATTCTTCTGTTGGAAGTAAAAACCAAAATATGGGCAGATGGTCGCCAAGCTGAAATTTGGAAGGCAGTGTAACCACTATTGGTCAATGTACAAATAGCTTTTGCTTTAATCGTGTTTGCCATCATGGCAGCGAGGTGACAAATGGATTTTGTAATAAAACGTTTGGTACGAACCTGTGGTGTATTTTGTGGTACTTGAATGAGCGGAGAATCTTCCACAGCTTCAATAATTTGTGTCATTTTTTCAATTACCTGAACTGGATAATTTCCAACTGAAGTTTCTCCTGAAAGCATCACCGCATCGGCACCATCCATTACAGAATTGGCTACGTCATTCACTTCTGCACGTGTAGGCGTAAGACTTGTAATCATGGTTTCCATCATTTGGGTTGCAATGATTACAGGAATTCGTGCAGTTTTTGCTCTGTTGACCAATTTTTTCTGAATTAACGGAACTTCATGCGCAGGAACTTCCACACCCAAATCCCCACGGGCAACCATCAATCCATCGCAATACGCTACAATTTTATCAATATTTTCTACACCTTCCGGTTTTTCAATTTTAGCAATAATTGGAATTTTATGGTCAGAATGTTTGGCAATTAAATCTTGCAATTCCATTAAATCTTCAGCGGTTCTAACAAATGAAAGTGCAATCCAATCTACCTTTTGTTCAATAGCAAAAATGGCATCTTTTATGTCTTTTTTGGTCAAAGCAGGAAGCGAAACTTTGGTGTTTGGCAAGTTGACCCCTTTTTTAGATTTTAATGGACCACCTTGAATAACCCGGCAAACAACTTCGGTAGTCCTGTTGGTTTCAATGGCTTCAAACATTAATTTACCATCATCAAGCAATATTTTTTCTCCAGGATTTACATCTCTAGGAAATTCCTTGTAATTCATATACACTCTTTCGGCAGTTCCAGGAACATCTTCGGCAGTTTGAAAAGTAATAATATCGCCAGGATTTACGACAACATCTTCTTTCATGACACCAACACGAAGTTTTGGACCTTGCAAGTCGCCAAGTATGGCTGTTGTGTATCCAAATTCTTCACTTAAACCTCTTATAATATCAATTTTAGATTTTACATCATCATAATCTGCATGGGAAAAGTTAATTCTAAAAACATTAACTCCAGCTTTAATCATATCATTCAATACTTCTTTTGTACTACAGGCTGGACCAAGAGTGGCTACAATTTTAGTTTTTTTGTTTGTTGGCATTTGTTAAAAAATTAAATTATTTTTTGATTTGATTTTATCTGCGTTTATTTCATAAACGGCACTGATAGAATCTATTTTATTTATATTTGCGACTATTTCTGCTATTTTGCAATGCGAATTGTATTCAATTTTTAGAAAATAATCCACTTTTTTTAATTCTGAAACAAGTGCGACTCTTTGGGTTACATTTTTATTTTCAAAAAGATTTATAGTTGCAGTTTTGACTGGCAATTGAATTTCTTGCTTGTTTTGAATTAAATCCCAAACCATCATTTTTTCTTCATCTTCAAAAGTAAAGCGGGAAAAATAGGTTACTTTCTCTTGAACTTCAATAGGAATTTCATTATCATTTTTGCATAAGAGAATTGATAAATTTTGATTTAATTTAAATGCCAATTTATAATCTTCAAGAGACGAATAAATAGCAATTAAATTATAATCTATCTGATCAAAATCTTCTAAATGAAGTTTGTGAATCGCCATAATCTAGCAAAATAAGTTGTAAATATAGTATTTCTAAATGATAGAAACCACTTAAGGAATTTAGGTTTTTGTTAAATTATTTACGAAAACGATATAGTTTTATAAAATAAATTATTTATTATCAATTTTTGATTGGAATGCAAAATAGCCTCTTTTTGATGCAATTTCTTCAGCCTTTTTCTTTGATGTTGCTCTAGCTTTTGAAATCACTTTTCCATCGATACTCAATTTTACAGCAAAATATTTTAATTTTCCTGCGTCTTCATCATCATATACATCAAAATGAAAAGTTTTTCTTTCTTTCTGACACCATTCGATCAGTAAACTTTTGTAGCTGATTACTTTTCCTTCCAACTGATCGATATTCACATACGGCTTAATTACTTTTTTATGGATAAATTTTTCGCAGTAAGCGAAACCTCTATCCAAATAAACAGCTCCAATAAATGCTTCAAAAAGATTGCCATGAATATTTTCCCCAAAATTCTGAACAGTAACTTTGCTTTCTATAAATTGTATTAAATTCATGTCTTTTCCAAGCTCATTGAGATGTTCGCGGCTTACAATTTTTGAACGCATTTTTGTCAAATAACCTTCATCTCCCGTTGGAACTTGATTGAATAAATGGGCTGCAATAACACTTCCGAGCATAGCATCACCAAGAAATTCTAATCTTTCATAATTTAAAGCATTGCCTTTATCATCAAATTTATTCATTGACCTGTGGGTAAATGCTTTCCGAAAATTTAATAAATTAAGAGGTTTAAAACCTAGAATTCTTTCAATTTTATCAAAAAAAATCCCGTCTTCTGGAGAACGGGAATTAGAAAATATTTTTTTTATTAAACTCATAAATAAATTATGCTTCCAATTTTTTGAACAATACGCAAGCATTGTGACCTCCAAAACCAAAAGTATTACTCATAGCCACTTTTACATCACGTTTTTGAGCAACATTTAAAGTTAAGTTTAATTCAGGATTGATGTTTTCATCAATCGTTTCATGATTGATGGTTGGAGGAACTATACCATATTTCATCGCTAAAATAACCGCAATAGCTTCAATAGCACCAGCAGCACCAAGCAAATGACCAGTCATCGATTTGGTAGAATTTATGTTTATATTTTTGGCATGGTTTCCAAAAACTGCGCTAATGGCTTTTAATTCTGCAACATCTCCAAGTGGGGTTGAGGTTCCATGCGTATTGATGTGATCAATATCTTCTGGTTTCAATCCAGCATCTCGAAGCGTATTATTCATTACAGCAATTACTCCAATTCCTTCTGGATGTGGCGCTGTTAAGTGGTAAGCATCAGATGACATACCGCCACCGCCAACTTCGCAATATATTTTTGCACCACGCGCTTTGGCATGTTCATATTCTTCAAGTACCAATGCGCCTGCACCTTCGCCCAAGACAAATCCGTCACGATTGGCATCAAATGGTCTTGAAGCTGTTTCTGGACTTTCATTTCTGGTTGATAAGGCTTGCATAGAATTGAATCCTCCCATTCCAGCAATAGTTACAGCGGCTTCAGAACCTCCTGTTATAATTACATCACACATGCCCAAACGAATGTAGTTGAAAGCATCGATCATAGCATTAGCAGAAGAAGCACAAGCAGAAACAGTAGTATAATTTGGACCCATAAAACCATTTCTCATAGAAATATGAGCTGGAGCAATATCAGCAATCATTTTTGGAATGAAGAAAGGATTAAACCTTGGTGTTCCATCTCCTTTTGCATAATCAATCACTTCATTTTGAAAAGTTTCCAATCCACCAATTCCTGCACCCCAAATAACACCAACTCGGTGTTTGTCGACATTGTCTTTTGTTATTCCAGCATCTGTAATAGCTTCCTCACTTGCTGCAATAGCATATTGTGCAAATTTATCCATTCTGCGCGATTCTTTCCTATCCACAAATTCCTCTACATTGAAGTTTTTTATTTCGCATGCAAATTTAGTTTTGTGTTTTTCAGTGTCATAGTACGTTATAGGCGCTGCACCACTTTTGCCGCTTATTAAAGCCTCCCAATATTCTTGAATATTATTTCCAATGGGAGTTAATGCGCCTAATCCTGTTACTACTACTCTTTTTAACTGCATATTGGTTGGTTTTGTTTAATGTAAAAATACCCAACGCACTTTTAATATTCACTAAAAGAAACTATTGGGTATTACATAATTATTTTAATGATTGTAATACAATCAATGTTTTCAAAAATCTTTATAATTTTTAAAAGGCATAAAAATAATAACATCTGCAAGTTTTAAAATTTGCAGATGTTTATAATATTATTTTTTTGCTTCTTCAATATAAGAAATAGCTTGACCTACCGTAGCAATGTTTTCTGCTTGGTCGTCTGGAATTTGAATGTCAAATTCTTTTTCGAACTCCATAATTAGCTCAACAGTGTCTAATGAATCAGCTCCTAAATCATTTGTGAAGCTTGCTTCTAGTACAACTTCGTTCTCGTCAACGCCTAATTTATCTACGATAATCGCTTTTACTCTTGATGCAATGTCTGACATAATCTTTAATTTTAAAATTTAATTTGTTGGCAAAAATAAAAAACTTTATTTTAAATCCACGCTTTAGTTAATAAATATGAATACGAATTTAAAAAAATTATTTAACAAAGACGACTTAATTTTATTTATTATCATTTATTATTCTTTTTTTTGTGCAATACTAATTACTGAATAAATGAAAAATGTAGTACTATTTGCTTCAGGTTCGGGTTCAAACGCCGAAAACATCATAATAAAACTAAAACAAAGAAGTCAAGATAACGCATTCACGATATTCACTAACAATCCTGATGCCAAAGTATTAGAAAAAGCAAAAAATTTACATATTCCATTTGAAATATTTAACAAAAGTGAGCTTTTGGAAGGATTGGTATTAAAAAAATTAATTGAACTAAAACCTGATTTAATTGTATTGGCAGGTTTTTTGTTGAAATTTCCCGAAAATATTGTAAAACACTATCCAAATAAAATTATCAATATACATCCAGCACTTTTACCAAAACATGGAGGAAAGGGAATGTATGGAATGAACGTGCATGAAGCAGTTTTTAATAACAAGGAAACCGAAACTGGAATAACGATACACTATGTAAATGAAAATTATGATGAGGGTAAAATTATATTTCAAAAAAGTGTTTCAGTAACAAATTGCAAAACTAGGGAAGAAATTGCTCAAAAAGTTTTGACTTTAGAACATGAATATTTTCCTGAGGTCATTTTTGAAATCCTAAATCCTGAATCTTAAATCTAAAAATGAGTCACCAAGTTCACATATACACAGATGGAGCAGCCAAAGGTAACCCTGGAAATGGTGGTTATGGTATTGTTATGGAATTGATTGGAACGACTTTCAAAAAAGAATTCTACGAAGGATTTCGTCATACAACCAATAATAGAATGGAATTATTAGCCGTAATTGTTGGTTTAGAAAAACTCAAAAACCCAAACACAAAAGTTTTGGTAGTCTCCGATTCAAAATATGTTATCGACTCTGTCGAAAAAAAATGGGTTTTTGGTTGGGAAAAAAAAGGTTTTGTAGGAAAGAAAAATCCAGATTTATGGAAACGTTTTTTAATAATTTACAGAAAACACCAGGTGGACTTTAAATGGATAAAAGGACACAATAATCATAAACAAAATGAACGGTGCGATGAATTGGCAGTTTATGCATCAGGACTAAAAGACCTTTCAGTAGATGCATTTTATGAAAAAGAAGACGATAAATTATTTTAAATATGTCAAATAGAAAATTCATAACTACAGGTGTAAATATTCCAAAAACATCAGCTCCAATAAGTCAAGCTGTAGTTGCTGGGAATTATTGTCACATTAGTGGACAAATATCCGTTGATTCAGAAGGGAAATTTATTGATGGTACAATTGAAGAGCAAACCGAATTGGCTTTTAATAATTTATTAGCTGTTTTAAAAAAAACAGGATTTAGTATTAATGAAATTGTATTTATTGATATTGCCTTTACCAATTTAAAGGATTTAGAATTTGTAAATCCTTATTTTGATTCTTTGTTTGAAGTAGCTAGAAAACCAGCAAGAACGATTTACTAAGCCGCAGCTTTGCCTGCTGGCGCAAAAATAAAAGTCATGGCAATAGCTATCAAAGACAATATATAAAACTTTCCAACTCACAACCTTTGCAACTCTGCAACTTAAAAACTATCTTTGCACTTTAATTTACTTTTACATAATGAACAAACTTTTAATTGTAGGAAGCGTCGCTTTTGATGCCATAGAAACACCCTTTGGGAAAACAGATAAAATTTTAGGAGGAGCAGCTCCATTTATTGCATTGTCAGCTTCAAATTTCGATATTCAAACTGCAATTGTTTCTGTAGTTGGCGAAGATTTTCCTCAAGAATATTTAGACATATTTTCTAATAAAAATATAGATATTTCAGGTATTGAAGTTGTAAAAGGCGGAAAAACATTCTTTTGGAGCGGAAAATACCACAACGATATGAATTCTCGCGATACTTTGGTTACCGAGCTCAATGTTTTAGGAAATTTCAATCCTGTAGTTCCTGAAAATTTTAAGAATGCAGATGTGGTTATGCTTGGCAATTTGCATCCAATAGTTCAAAGCGACGTTTTGGATCAAATGGAAACCAAACCAAAATTGGTCGTTTTAGACACCATGAATTTTTGGATGGATTGCGCTCTTGAAGATTTACTGAATGTAATAAAACGTGTTGACGTAATAACAATTAATGATGAAGAAGCCCGTCAATTATCTGGTGAATATTCATTGGTCAAAGCAGCAGCTAAAATTCAAACCATGGGACCAAAATATGTTGTAATTAAAAAAGGAGAACACGGCGCTTTATTATTTCATGATAAAGATGTATTTTTTGCTCCAGCATTGCCACTTGAAGAAGTTTTTGATCCAACAGGAGCGGGCGATACATTTGCAGGAGGATTTTCAGGATATTTAGCGCAAACAGATAACATCACTTTCGAAAATATGAAAAATGCCATCATACACGGCTCGAATCTGGCTTCCTTTAGTGTAGAAAAATTTGGAACCGATAGAATGCAAACGCTAACAAAAGCCGAAGTGGTATCAAGATTAAAACAGTTCAAGTCTTTA
>NZ_JANLVD010000070.1:0-12228 GCF_031363805.1 Flavobacterium sp.
CTGATATTTAGTGTGACAAAAACTCCTTTTTGTGTTGATGCAAATGAGGAGAAATTTTGAACGAGATTTGCACTCGAATTCGTTATAACATTTCCAGAAATTGGGTTGTTACAATTTGAAGGTTGAAGCGTATTATCAATACCATTTTGATCATCATCCATAGCAGACCAACAAGATGGGTTTAGTCTGAAATTTCCGTTTCCACAAGGATTAAAAATTCTCTTAACGTATAGTTTATTGTTGCTAATAAAATAATTTACTTGAGCATTTGTGGTCAATGTGCTGGTTACAGAACTGGTTTCGTTTCCAACAATATCTGTATTTGTTGAAGCAAAATGTTGGTATCCAAGCACATGAATGATGTCTGAATCTAAATTTACAATAGCTTTTAAATTATTGGTTGCGTTGTTGCAAGAGGTGAAAGCATTTAAATTCACATAAAAAAGTCCAGTGGTTGCATTGGCAAAATCTGTCACCAATATATCGGTATTGTTTGTAACTGCTGCCGATTGTGGAATTTGCTTATCGCATTTTTGTAATTCTGCAAAATCGCCACTGGTAATACCTGATGAAGTAAATGGTTGCCAACACAATTCTGAAATATCTACAGTTTTTACACCTTCGCCAATAGAGGAACAAAAATTAGAAACATGGTTTAAATACAATACCTTATTTATCAATGTGAAAGATACTTGGGCGTATCTATTACTAAAACTGGTTACACTACTCGTGTTGTCTCCTGTTACAGATACTGGTAGCACACCATCTTCAAAATGACTGTAACGTATTGTACTAATTTGGTTGGTATCTAAATTTACTATAGCAGAAAAAGCACCAGTACGTCCTTTACAACTAGTATAAAGTTTCATTTTAACTAAAAACTTACCAGTTGTTGCACCGTTAAAATTTGTTATTACGCCTTGTTGACCTGTATTAATTGAAGGTGGGTTGGGCAAGTTATTTACGCAATTTACTGCGTAGTCGTTATCGGAATTTAGAAGTATGCAATTTGCCGAATCATAATTTACGGTTACAAAATTGGTAATAGTTTTTGTATCTGATTGTCCTAAACTATTGGTTACTTTTAATGTAACATTAACTGTTCCTGAAGATAAAAATTTTACAATTGGATCTCTTGAACCTGCACTTGTACCGTTTAAATAAACTGGGGTTTTAGAAAAAGACCATTCCCATGTGGCACCCAAGTAATCAAGAATACTATAATCGCAAAATTTTATTTCTTGGTTTACACAAATGTCTTTAACATTGGTGGTTGGTTGTGCTACTGGATTGCTTTTTTCAAAAAAAGCAATTTCTTGAACTCCCATTGGGCCAGCAACTCTTAACTTTTCTTTGTAGTAACTTGCTTTTAGAAAAAGATTTTTAGAAATAGACGTACGCATCATTATACCTGAAGAGTAATCTATCCAATCGGGCATCGTGTTGTTTTTGTAATAACATTTTGATAAATCATTTTGACTACCCATAATATACACACCGCCATTAGAACCATATTGGTGTACTATTTGTAGGCCAGCAAAACCATCTAGTATTGGTAAATTTAAGCTTGTCCAAGTTAGTCCGCCGTCTAAACTTTTGGAAATTTTATCAACCGAACTTCCATTTCTTAACAACAACCAAACTTCATTTGCGTTAGTTTGCGATACATCAATACGACAATAAATCCCTAAATTTGTGAGGCTTACGCTATTTACATTTGTATTGCAAATAGTCCAATTACTTCCACCATCAATTGTTTTCCATAATCCATTTGCATTTGTCAATACATAAAGTACTTTAGGATCTTTGCGAGTGGTTTTAATATCCCAAACTGTAGAATTAAAACTTTTTAGAACTTGCTTGGTAATTCCGTTATCATAAGAAACCACAACGTCACTTGCGGTGCCTGCGTAAATAATATTACTGTCCTCAGTGTTTGAAGTGGTGTCGCTATTGCGTATTCCATTTTGATAAAGGGTGTTGTCTAAAGTGAATGGATAGGTAACCGCGTAATTCGGATTATAAGTGACATCTACTTGTTTGAAGTTTTTGCCTGTACCAGGATAATACATTGAGTTGGGTCTGCTAAATATAGCTTTGCCATGAGCCTCTTCGCCATCACTTATATATATTGATTTTCCATTATTCCATTCTGGATTGTAAATAGCATAACCATTATGTAGCGTACCACCTCCCATTTGGTCGGTATTAAAGCCTATATCAAAAGCCAAATAATCGCGAGCATCAAGACCTTTGCAAGTACTTTTCCAATTAGATAGGCTAGTAAAACCATCTGATGATTCACTCACGCCACCATCGGTAGATAACACAACGGTATTGCCGAAAAGGACAATATCTTGTATATCTGCATGAACTTTAAAAGGACCAGCATAACCACCAACTGGACTAAAATTTAATCCTCCATTTGTTGATTTGTACAAGCTATTAGAACTTACAAAATAAGTGTTTTCATTGAGTGGTGAGATACCAAAAACAAAAGAGTAAAAACCATTAGCATAACCAACAGGAACAATAGATAAAGATGCGAAGTCTTCGCCACTATTGGTACTTTTAGTTAATTCGACAGTGCCATCATAATTTGCGTTCATAATCATTGAAGCAATAGTAACCAAGTCTGGGTTTGCAGCAGACACTGCTAATAAAAAACCATATTTAGGGGAAGTTAAAGAGTAACTAGTTGGTTTGATAACCCAAGTTAAACCAGCATCTGTACTTTTATAAAAAACACCTGCATTATTTATTGCATAGGCAATTGTGGAACTACCTGGTTTAAATTCTACATCCATTATAGCGCCAGATTGTTTTAAACTGAAATTTAACCCTTCGTCGTTGGAGACATATATACCGCTGTTTGTGGCTATAATAATGGAGTTGCCATTACTTGACCACAAAACTTTATTGCATTCTGCTACAACCGGTTTTACAGTCCAAGTTGCTCCACCGTCTGAACTTATTCTAAACGGATTGCTGCCTAACATTATTTTGTTTGCATCTGTTGGATGAAATGCACTAGGACCAGGATATTCTGCAATAGTCTTCCAGTTTTCGCTACCATCTGTTGTCTTGTAAAGCACACCTGTTTCGGAACTTGCCAGTCTTATATTAGTCGAAGTTGGTGCCACACTTAAATAATATATATTGGCAGCACTAACAATTTGCCCATCATTTTGTACTACTTCCTTAGATCCAACTAGTGACCAATTATTGGCTAGAACACTACTTTTTTTACTGTTTTTTTCTTTTTCTAGATTTTCAGCATTTTTCAAAAAAACATTTTTAGTTGGCATTTCAATAAATCCATCTTCATTTATCCAGTTAATTGGTACTTTGTTGATGAAATGTGATGCAAATCGTACAATCGGATTTTCAGAAATACTTTCTTTGAGTTCGTTTTCTTGTTCGCTTTCATTTTCTTTTTTAACTTTCTCTTTTCTTTCTTTTTTCTCTTTATTGGCCCAATTATCAATATCAATACTTAATTTATTGACATTAATTTGGTCGGGGTTTTCATAAAACTGGTTTGCCCAACTTGGGGTGTTGCTGGTTTTTAATGGTAGATCAGAAAAGTTGATGTAATCTTTAATGCTCATTTTGGTTTCTTGTGAGAAACCATTAAATGAACATAAAATTAATAACAATAGATAAATTTTAGTTTTCATGGTTTTATTTTTTAATTTTTAATTATCCGTTTTTTGTTTCTAACGTCTGACTGAAACAAGTAGCTTTCCGTTTTGTATTTTATCTTCTAAAATTATTTTATAAAATTATGTTTGGTGACTACAATTGTATTTCTCAATTGGAATATTAAATTTTGTAAAAATTGTGTCTTTTTTTAAAAAAGCAATTTTTCAATTGTGTTAAATGCGTTATTTCTTCAATATTAA
Organism: Flavobacterium sp.; assembly: GCF_031363805.1. GTDB lineage: Bacteria > Bacteroidota > Bacteroidia > Flavobacteriales > Flavobacteriaceae > Flavobacterium. The sequence continues at coordinate 3,906 of NZ_JANLVD010000070.1, forward strand.
TTTTTTTATGTATTAATTTAATTCAGTTAACAATTTATTAATTATTTTGAAATTAGAGACTGAAAACTCAATAAAATAATTTTATTGAGTTTTATTTAGTATTAAATTAATTTTATTTCAAAATAATTTTTTTAATTGTCGTAATAAAATCATTTGTAACTTTAACAAAATAAATACCAGCTGATGCATTAAAATTGATATCCTCAATTGTGTTTTTAATTTCTTTTTTGAAAATCAACTGACCGTTAATTGAATAAATTTCCAGACCAGCATCACTATTTAAAACTGAATCTAGATTAATTGTGAAGTTTCCATTGGTTGGATTTGGATATAATGAAAATTTAATTTCTGAAAATTCAGTTGTATTTAATGAAGTTGAAACATTTAGTGTGTAATCCTCAACTTCTCCGTAATCAGATGTTCCACACGACTGCATACCGGATCCATAGTGTATTCTTGTTCTTAGTCTACTATAACCATTATTTGCATTTGCTGGAATGGTTATTGTACCTGTTCCTGTTCCAATTGACCCGTTAGTTCCAGAATATGAAATTGCTATATTTTCATTAGCATCATTAAAATCACCATCACGATTCCAATCTACCCAGCAACCCATTGTGTCGGGACTAAAATGTTTACCGTTAATGATTGTAATTGGATAGCTTTGTCCTAAGGTAACATTAGTTATAATAGATGAAAAATTTGAATAACTTGGGCCTTGAGTACTGCTGTTATTTATAGTGTTAATAACAACTTGTTTTATATATTCATCGGTTGTATTCGTGCCTTCTCCATTACAATATACAGGAACAAATCCAATTGTAAGAGGAAAAACTTGATTGGAACTATACTGATTTGAATTTCCACCAGTTAACAAATAATTTAAATTTGAAACTGAACCTCTTGGTGCTGATGTACTGGCTGTTACATTAAATACAAATGTATTATTTTGATTTATGCCTAAAGTTATTGGAACTGTATTTACAGAATTTATTGTCAAGTAATTACTTATTGAATTTATTGAACTCTTAACATTTGAAACCGGTGCATGACCAATATTTGAACATTGAATACTAATAGTTGCTGTTTCGCCTGGATCAAGAAGTCCATCATTGTTTCCTGTTGAATCATTAATAATTATTGTTGTTGGAATTTTAAATTTTGGTGCATTTAAAACAACATTTATTGTTCCGTTCCAAGAATTCCCAGAAATATCTGTAAAAATTAAATCAAATTTAACTGTTTGACCATCAACTATATTATTTGCTATTGTAAAAGTAAATGCGTTATTTCTTAAAACACTTTGTGCTGCATTAATTGTACTATAATTTTCAGTTGCATCTGTAATAGTTACAAGATTACTGGTTGTTGATATGGTTGCGTTAACAGCGTTTGCATTATACCCTGTACCACTTGCCGCAACATTTTCTAACTTAACATTTAAAGAAACGGTTTGACCAAAATTAGTTGGAACAGATGATGTGTAAGAATTTAATACAACAAAAGGTCGATTATTTGGCGCAATAGTTATTGTGCTGCTATATGGGACTTTGTTTTGAGCTGTCACAACTATATCTGCTGTGCCAACGATAACTGAATTAGCATTAAAATTTAAGACCGCTACGCCATTAGAACCTGAAAATGCCGATTTTATCAAAACGCCATTTTGCGACAAAGCAACATATGAATATGGAGCAGCGTTTACAGACAAAGTTGTCATTCCAATTAAAAGCGCTACTGGGTTTAATGTTACCGACATTGGTTGTGGCGTTCCAATATAATTAGTAACAGACGGATCTCCCATTAAATGATAAATTTCCCAATAATACTCTTTGTTTGTTGCGCTAGTTGTTGAACCTTCAACTGCTATATTGCCTGAAACAAGCATTTCGCCTTGTGTTGTGTACCAAGAATTTGTATTGGTTTCATTGCTTAATTGATGCCAGTAAGCATCATACATTCCTCTAGAACTTCCTTCGTAGGTTGGATTGGCAGTTATAGATGTTGTATTGCCCACTCCCCACCAATAATCTTCACTCCAGTAAGTATTATTTGACCCTCCAATATAACCTATTGCGCCACCATTTACTTTTCGTAATGCGGCTTCTCCAAAACATTCATCGTTTGCAAATGTGTTCGATTGGCAGCAACTTCCTATCCACAAACCGTATTTTCCATTATTATTTAAAGATGACATATCAGAAACTGAAAAACTTGGTGAACCCCAACCATCAGAATTGCAATGTGCGGTATAGTTTGCAAAACTGACACCCGTATTTACCTTATTTATTATAGTTGAATGCATCAATGCGTTGTCCAAAGGTTGCAAATACATATTGTTGTTTACATTGTTTGATTCCTTAAAATAATAATCATTTCCGTATTGTAATTGTCCATTTCCGTAGGTCATTTCCATTACAGCATCGTCTCCAGCAACTAATAAAACTTCTGATAAATAACTCGGATTTGGCATTAAATATTTTTCATACATTAGTGTTTTATCAATTTGCGGTTGCAATTGAGCTGTGTTTTGAGCAGAAAAACGACCGTAAAAAACCTCAGGAAGATTATCACCAGTATATTCACAATATCTCAAATCTGTTTTATGCGTTCCCGCATTTCCATCAAAAGAGGGAATTTGCTGCACATCGCCAACTAACAAAACATAATTCATAGGTTCTGTACCATTGTAAATGTTTTGCAAATAAGATTTTATAGCCGTAGTTGTTGTTCCAATTACATCGGTATATGCAACTGTTATTTTAAATCCTTTTTTAATTTTCCAAGCAATGAAGGGTATTAACTGGGTTTGAAACATTCTATCAGAAACAATAACCATATGAATTGGTGATTGTGAAACATTGGTTGCAACACCGTTCAAGTTATTTAAAAGATTATTATTTAAATTTTTATCAATAACTGAATTTCCGTATTTTTCTTTTAATAATTTTGTTTTTTTTATATCTGAATTTACAAATCGAATTTCGATAACTAAATTATTTAAAATTCGTAAACTATTTTGAACAGGATTATATTGAATCGGTTGTATTTCAATTCTTCCAATTTTTGTTGAACGCAATTGACCTGAATTTATATACTTTATGATGTCTGTATTAAAATAGGAATCATATTTATAAGTTTTTATGTCTTTTTCAAATGCAACTTCTCCTTCACTTTTTGATTGAGATCTCCTAGCGGGTGCAATTTTATAGTTTATGCCATAATCAGAAAGTTTTATAATTTGTTCATCAAAACTTTTAATAACAAACTCAATTTCTGCACCTTGTGGTGCTTCAATTAATTTGCTGATCACCGGAATATTGGGCATTCTTGTATTATAAATTTGTGCTAAATTTTTATTAGAAATCGTAATAAATTTTTCATTTGCAGTTAGAATTTCTTTTACATCAATATCTTTTATTGAAAAAAATACGTCGATACCATCAAAATTTTTATCTTTAAATTCAAGTTTGTCTTCATTTGAATTTAATTTAACTAATTGTTTGTTTTGACCAAACATTGTTAAGGCAAGAATAAGTAATAATAATGTGATTGATTTTTTCATGATTTATTTTTGTTATTTTAATTTTTTTTAAATATTAAAAAATATAATATAATTAAATTTTTCTTTTCATTTTTTTTGAGTTAAAACCCAATCGTTAACATCTGTTTTTAACTTATTGACATTAATTTGGTCAGGATTTTCATAAAACTGATTTGCCCAACTTGGAGTTTTGCTGGTTTTTGCTGGCAAATCGGAAAAGTTTATAAAATCTTTGATACTCATTTTGGTTTCTTGTGAGAAACTATTGATTGTGAGTAGAAATAATAATAAATAAATTTTAGTTTTCATAATTTCTATTTTTTAATAATTTTTAAATAGTTGTATTTATTTTCTACTTTATTAAATACTATTACAAAATACAAACCCTCAGCATATTGTTCCATATTTACTTGCAACAAGTTGTTTTCTGTTTTTTCATATTTTGGAGTAATCGATTTACCATCTATATTATAAATACTTAAACTATATTCTGAACTATCAGTTTTGGTATCTATGGTAAATAATCCTTCGGTAGGATTTGGGTAGGCAACAATAGTAGAAACAGAATTGGATATAAAATCATCAATAGCAAGAACTTGATCTGAAGCCAATGAATAGCAAGATTCTGTAATTTGATAATTGCTTCCAGCGCAAGGATCAGAAACCCGTTGGATATACAATTTTTTATTAATTAAAATAAATTTTAATTTCCCGTTTACAGAAGATTCAGAATATACATTTGGAGAATTATTGTTTAAAACTGTGGATGATATTACGGAACCAAAATGTCTGTAATTGATAACGTGTATAAAATTATTTATTAAATCTATACTCAAATAAACAGTTGCATTGGTGTTATTGCAACTAGTGCTTATATTTAATTTAACAAAAACACCATTTTGTGCGCTTGCAATCGAAGAAAAGTCTTGAATAAGATTTGTATTGGCATTTGTTATTATATTACTAGAAATGGTGTTGTTACAATTTGATGGTTGCAGCGCATTGTCTATTCCATTTTGATCGTCATCCATAGCTGACCAACAGGATTGGTTTATTCTAAAATTTCCGTTTCCACAAGGATTGAAAATTCTCTTAACGTACAGTTTATTGTTACTAATAAAATAATTTACTTGTGCATTTGTATTCAATGTGCTGGTTACAGAACTGGTTTCGTTTCCTGTAACATCTGAATTTGTTGAAGCAAAATGTTGGTATCCAAGCACATGTATTATGTCTGAATCTAAATTTACAATAGCTTTTAAATTATTTGTAGCGTTATTGCAAGAAGTAAATGCATTTAAATTCACATAAAATAATCCGCTTGTTGCATTGGCAAAATCTGTCACCAATATATCGCTATTGTTTGTAACTGCTGCTGATTGCGGAATTTGATTGTTACACTTTTGTAATTCAGCAAAATCACCACTGGTAATTCCGGAAGCGGTATAGGGTTGCCAGCATAAGTTTTGTACAGTAATAGTTTTTACACCTTCGCCAATAGTTGAACAAAAATTTGAAACATGGTTTAAATACAATACTTTATTTAATAATGTGAAAGATATTTGTGCGTATCTATTACTAAAACTGGTTACACTACTCGTGTTGTCGCCAGTCACAGATATTGGTAGCACGCCATCATCAAAATGGCTATAACGTATGGTACTAATTTGGTTGGTATCTAAATTTACTATGGCAGAAAAATCAGCAGTAACGCTTTTACAACTATTAAAAAGTTTAATTTTAATTATAAACTTTCCGGTTGTTGCGCCGTTAAAATTTGTTATTACACCTTGTTGTCCTGTATTAACTGAAGGTGGGTTGGGTAAGTTATTTACGCAATTTACTTCAGAATCATTATCAGAATTTAATAATAAACAACTCGCCGAATCATAATTTACGGTTACAAAATTGGTAATAGTTTTGGTATCTGATTGTCCTGAACTATTGGTTACTTTTAAAGTAACATTAACTGTTCCAGGTGATAAAAACTTCACAATTGGGTCTCTAGAACCAGCATTAGTTTCGTTTAAATAAATTGGTGTTTTAGAGAAAGACCATAACCAAGTAGCACCAGTGTAATTAAGAATACTATAGTCGCTAAATTTTATTTCTTGATTTACACAAACTGTTTTTATATTTGTTGTTGGTTGTGCTACAGGACTACTTTTTTCATAAAAAGGAATGGTTTGAACGCCACCACCAGCACTGGCAACAATCAACCTTTCTTTGTAGTAAGATGCTTTTAAAAAGACTCTTTCTAATGCGGTTCCAAGCCTCAAATTTGACGAATAATCAATCCAATCTGGCATGGTGTTGTTGCGATAATAACACTTTGATATATTATTGGTAGTTCCTAAAAGATATACACCGCCATTTGAACCATATTGATGTTGTATTTGTCGGGAACTAAATCCGTTCAATGTTGGAGTATTTAAATCAGTCCAAGTTTCTCCGCCATCTGTGCTTTTAAAAATTCTTGTAGCGTTGTTTGAGTTAGCACAAGTGAGCCAAATTTCGCTTGCATTGGTTTGTGAAACATCAATAAAGCATTGTAGTCCGTTGGATTTTAAGTCTATATAATTTACAATTAGTTTACATAAATTAAAAGTTGCACCACCATCAATTGTTTTCCATAGGCCGTCTGAGCTTGTTACTACATAAATTACCTTAGGGTCGTTACGTGTTGTTTTTACATCCCAAACTAAAGAGCCAAAACTTTTTAAAACCTGGCTAGTTGCTCCATTATCATAGGATACTAAAACATCGTTTCCGAAACCAGCATATATAATATTACTATCTACTGTATTCGAAGTAGTATCACTGTTTCTAATGCCGTCTAGATATGAATTGTTTTGTAAAGTAAAAGGATAAGTACTGGCAAAAATTGGATTATAATCTACATCAATTTGTTGAAACTTTGGATCAATATCTGCATAAAATATTGAATTTGGTCTACTGAAAATTGTTTTTCCAACGGGCGATTCATTTCCGCCAACATATATCGATTTTCTGTTATTCCAGTTTGGATTGAATAAATCATCGCCGTTATGTACTTTTCCTCCGCCCATTTGATCGGTATTAAAGCCAATGTCAAATCCAAAATAATTTAATGCAAACAAACCTTTGCTGGTAACCTTCCATAACGAAAAATCGGTAAAATTATCTGGCGACTCACCGACGCCTCCATCATTAGCTAAAACAACTTTATCATTTATAAAAACCATATCTTGGATGTCGGCATGTAATAAATCATTCAAAGGACCTTTATATCCACCAATTTCACTAAAATTTAAACCTCCATCTGTTGATTTATAAAAAGTACATGCGCCAATAAAATAAGTATTTACATTTACTGGAGAAATACCAAAAACAAAATCATAGAAACCTTGAGAATAGTCAATAGCTATATTAGAAAGAGACGAAAAATTTTCTCCAATATTGGTACTTTTTATTATTTCTATTTTATTATCATTGCCATAAGCTTGAGTACCTGTTAAACAGGCAACAGCAACTAAATCTGGGTTTGCAGCCGTAACTGCTATTAAGAAACCATTTTTTTGGGTATTTGCTGCATAGTTTGTTGGTTTAATAACCCATGTTAATCCAGCATCGGTACTTTTATAAAATACACCTTGATTATTTACAGCATAAGCAATTGTTGAACTGCCTGGTTTGAATTCTACATCCATAAAACTTCCTGCTTGTTTCATGCTAAAATTTGCCCCGGCATCTGAAGAAACATATATGCCGTTACTAGTTGCCGCTATAATGGTTGTGCCGTTATTAGACCAAATAATTTCGTTACTGTTAGCTTCAACTGGCAAAACTGTCCAGCTTGTACCACCGTTAGAACTGTAACGAAACGGGTTGCTTGCTAAAATTATTTTATTAGGATCTGTAGGATGAAAAGCCGCTGGTCCGCCATAATCTGTTAGATAAGTCCAATTTTCACCGCCATCAATAGTTTTAAAAGTCGTATATACTTCTGAACATGCTAATCTTATATTGGGCGCTGTTGGTGCAATATTTAGATATAAAACATTTGTGATTTTTTGAATTTGTTTATCGTTTTGAACGACTTCCATAGCTCCAATTTGCTCCCAGTTGTTAACTAAAACATTTTTACTTTCGTTATTTGTTTTGGTTGCAATACGATTTTTTTCATAATTTTCTGCATTTTTGATAAAAGCACTAATTTTTGGCATAGCAATAAATCCTTGGTCATTAATCCATTCGTTTGGAATTTTTATCACAAAATCAATTGCAAATCGAACAATTGGATTTTCAGAAGTGCCTTCTTCAAATTTGCTTTTATAGCCTGCATCTCTTTTTTCTTTCTTTTCTTTTTTCTCAGCAATTAACCAATCATTAAGTTCTTTTTTGAAATTTTTGATATTAATTTGGTCTGGATTGCTGTACAACTGATTTGCCCAACTTGGCATATCGCTAGTTTTTCCAGGCAAATCAGAAAAGTTGATATAGTCTTTGATACTCATTTTGGTTTCTTGCGAAAAACCATTGATTGTTATTAAAAATAATAGCAATAAATAAATTTTAGTTTTCATGGTTTACTTTTTAATTATTTTCAAATAGTTGTATTTATCATCAGATTTATTATGCAATATCACAAAATATAAACCCTCAGCATATTGTTCCATATTTACTTGCAACAAGTTGTCGGTTGTTTTTTCAAATTTTGAGGTAATAAACTTACCATCAATGTTGTAAATACTTAAACTATATTCAGATCCATTCGATTTGGTATCAATCGTAAAGGAA
>NZ_JANLVD010000024.1:0-1674 GCF_031363805.1 Flavobacterium sp.
TAGTTACTATCGGTGACGAAATTTTAATAGGTCAGATTGTCGACACAAACTCAGGATTTATTGCCAAATCGCTCGATAAAATTGGTGTAGAAATCAATGAAATGATTTCGATAAGAGACGATAAAACACATATTTTAGAAACGTTTGAAAAGCTCCAAAATAACGTTGATTTAGTTATAATAACTGGTGGTTTAGGGCCAACTAAAGACGATATTACCAAAAAAACATTTTGTGATTATTTTGATGATGTTCTCATCGTTGATAAAAAAGTGGAAACTCATGTCATTGATTTAATTCAAAAAGTAATGAACCGTCCCGCATCTCAAATAAATAGGGATCAAGCATTGGTTCCATCAAAATGTACGGTGCTTCACAATCAAGTGGGTACGGCTCCTGGAATGTGGATTAAAAAGGAAAATACTGTTTTTATTTCGCTTCCTGGTGTTCCATACGAAATGAAGTATCTAGTCGAGCATGAAATTATTCCAAAAGTGGTTCGAGAATATGAGCGTCCTTATATCATTCACCAAACAATTTTGACGTATGGGCAAGGCGAAAGCCATGTTGCAGAACGCATAGAAGACTGGGAAAATAATCTTCCGGAGTGTATCAAATTAGCGTATTTGCCAGCGCCAGGTAGAGTTCGTTTGCGTCTTTCGGCGCGTGGCACAGATAAAGAGAAATTAGAAACTACTCTTGAAAAAAGCGTAAACTCATTAAGTGCTATCATTCACGATATCATCGTAGGTTTTGACGAAGATGAAACCATTGAGGTTGTGGTGGGTAAAATGCTTACCAAGCAAAACAAAACAATTGCAACTGCTGAAAGTTGTACAGGAGGAAAAATAGCACAGTTATTAACTTCAGCAGCTGGAGCGTCAGCATATTTTAAAGGAAGTATTGTTTCCTATGCTACAACAGCTAAAATAGATGTTTTGGGAGTTTCTGAACGTCTTATTAACGAGCATTCCGTAGTGAGTCGAGAGGTAGTTTCGGCGATGGCATTGAATGTAAAAACGATGATGAAAACAGATTATGCAATTGCTACTTCGGGTAACGCAGGACCTTCAAAAGGAGATGCAAATGCGGATCTTGGAACTGTTTTTATTGCATTGGCCACTCCAAAAGAAATAATCGTAGAAGAATTTAATTTTGGTCAACCCCGTGAAAAAGTGATAGATAGAGCGGTAATTAAAAGTTTAGAACTATTACAGAAAGAAATTTTGAAAAATGTGCAATAAATATGTTGCTTAATAGGTTTATTTTTCTTTTCTTTGCACCCTGATTTTGAATAACGATAAAAGATAAGTATAATGTCAAGAGTTTGTGACCTTACAGGTAAAAGAGCGATGGTAGGAAATAACGTTTCTCACGCTATGAACAAAACTAAGAGAAAATTTTCTGTAAACTTAGTTAAGAAGCGTTTTTATCTTCCAGAAGAAGATAGATGGATTACTCTAAGAGTAGCTGCATCTACGATAAAAACAATTAATAAAAATGGAATCGCTGCAGTTTTGAAAAAAGCGCAGACAGAAGGATTTATAAAATAATCCGGTCCTAAAAACTATATAGCAAGATGGCAAAGAAAGGTAATAGAATACAAGTAATTTTAGAATGTACTGAGCACAAAGCTTCTGGCGTAGCTGGAACTTCACGTTACATTACAACTAAAAA
>NZ_JANLVD010000041.1:0-4611 GCF_031363805.1 Flavobacterium sp.
GCGACGACTCCAACAGTCAAAAGAGTTTGCACGGTTATACCTCCGCTTCCACCTGTCTGAGTGGAAACTGTAAATGGAGAAGCAGATGAGTTTGAAAAAGTAAGTGAATCAAGTTCATTACCATTTAAAAAATATGGTGACATAAAAAAACAAGTAATTATTGGTGATGCAATTCAAACTGGAAATTTTATATATGTATCAATATATAAACAAAATAAAGTTTTCTTAATTGAATATTTAGTACAACAAACGGATGCACCAAAAAAGGAATATTTCATAGCTAATGATTTTAGAGGTAGTTATGAAATTTTTGGTGACCCAACGTTTAGCTCAGAAATAAAAAAAATAAATAATGAATTATTTATAATGTCCAAATATTCAGGACTAACTAGATTTAATTTGCAATCTAGAGAAATGAAAAAACTGCTATTTTTTAACTCACATGCAAATCCAAATCAAAGTGATAATGCAAAACAAAAGGAATCTTTTAATTTCAATCAAAAAATAATAAAAACTATTCACATTGACTTGGATAACGAAACTATATTTTCCGAGTATCTCAAAAACCACAAAATAAATATTGATTCTGATAAAATTTCTTTGATAAAGAAATTAAAAAAATCTAATGAAAAAACATATTATTTTTATGAAATTAAAGATATTGAAAAAGATAACAGTTTTTTAAAAAATACCAGCGGAGTCGAAGTTTTCAACATATTTACTAAAGAGAATTTGAATAATTCAGAGAGCATTAATCAAATTAAAGTTGCCTTGGTAAGTGTAATTGACAATTATTATTCAAAAGTTAATATTAATTTCAAACTTTTCGATTACATTCAAGAATATGGAAATGAAGATATTTCTTGTTTCTTTTATAGTGATGCTACTAGTAGAATTAAAATAGCTAGATATAGTACTGACAATAGTGAATGGCTTCTTGGAGATTATAAAGAAGAAGAAATAAAGCAAGAATAATAACGGTATAAAACAAAAAAAAACCATCCCGAAAGATGGTTTTTAATATTTCATTAAAAAAATTATGCTTGTTCAGCAACAATTTCATAAGGTAAATCTACAATTACATCTCTGTGCAAACGAACCGAAGCATTGTATTTTCCAGTTCTTTTAACGATACCTGAAGTTACAAATTTTCTGTCGATAGTTTGACCAGCTATAGCCAACGCTTCAACAATGTCAATATTGGTAATCGAACCAAACAATTTCTCGCCACCAGCTTTTGCTGCAATTTTAATTTCGATAGCTTTTAAAGCTGTTGCCAATGCATTTGCATCTGCTACAACTTTTGCTTCTTTATGTGCTCTTTGTTTTAAATTTTCAGCTAAAACTTTTTTTGCAGAAGAAGTTGCCATGTGAGCAAATCCTTTTGGTATCAAAAAGTTACGACCGTAACCTGCTTTAACAGATACAACATCGTCTTTAAAGCCTAAATTTTGTACGTCTTGTTTTAATATAAGTTCCATGTTGATGTCCTTTTTAGAGAAGTTAGGTTTTCAATGTAGAAAAACCAACAACTTTTAGTTTTTAAATTATTTTAATAAATCCGCCACGTATGGCATTAATGCTAAGTGACGCGCTCTTTTTACAGCTACAGACACTTTACGTTGGTATTTTAATGAAGTTCCTGTCAAACGACGTGGCAAAATTTTACCTTGTTCGTTTACAAATTTCAATAAAAAATCTGCATCTTTATAATCAATATATTTGATTCCAGATTTTTTGAAACGACAATACTTTTTAGTTTTGTTTGTATCTATGTTCAAAGGCGTTAAATATCTAATATCTCCGTCTTTTTTTCCTGAAGCTGATTGTTGTAATGTTGCCATAATGGTTACGCTTTAGTTGCTTTTAATTTTGTTCTTCTTCTTTCAGCCCAAGAAATTGCATGTTTGTCTAAACTTACGGTTAAAAAACGCATAACACGTTCGTCACGTCTAAATTCAGTTTCAAAACCAATTAATACTTCTCCTGGAACATTAAATTCAAATAAGTGGTAAAACCCACTTTTTTTGTTTTGAATTTCGTAAGCCATTTTTTTTAAGCCCCAATCCTCTTTAGATACCATAGTAGCGCCCTTTGAAGTTAAATAATCTTCAAATTTGCTTACTGTTTCCTTTATCTGGGTTTCAGATAAAACGGGATTCAAGATGAAAACAGTTTCATAGTGATTCATAATTATAAATTTTATTTGTTAAAAATATGGGTGCAAAAGTACTCATTTAATTCAAATAAACAATTTATAATTCAATTAAATCGATAAAAGTGAAGATTTTACCGAAAAAAGAATAGTTTTGAAAAAAAATTTGTATTTTTATACGCCAATCTATTTCCAAAAGCTTATGAAATTGAACTGTATTGTTGTTGATGATAGCTCCATTCAAAGAATTCTAGTTACCAAATTAGTTGACTCTCACTCTGGATTATCCCTTGTTGGCGAATTTTCAAACGCCATTGAAACAAAAAATTGCTTGTCTACCAAACAAGTAGATTTGTTGTTTCTTGATATCGAAATGCCTGTAATAAACGGTTTTAACCTACTCGACGGTTTGAAAATAAAACCTCAAATTATTTTTATCACCGCAAAAGCTGAATATGCAGTTAAAGCTTTTGACTACGATGCCACAGATTATCTGCAAAAACCTATTACCAAAGACAGATTCAATGCTGCCATAAAAAGAGCTTTGGATATGCACCAACTTCGAAAAGACAGTCTCGAAGAAGAAGGTGAGCATATTTTCATTAAAAGTAATCTAAAAAAACTTAAAATTTACACATCTAAAATTAAATGGATTGAAGCTTTTGGCGACTATGTAAAAGTAGTCACCGAAGAAGACAGCCATTTGGTATTGTCAACAATGAAAGCCTTTGAGTTGGATTTATCGAAAGAAAAATTTATTCGTGTTCATAAATCGTTTATCATTAATATGGATAAAGTCGAAAAATTCAACAGTAAATTTGCTGAAATCGGAGTTACCAAAATCCCCTTGAGCAGAAATAAAAAAGAAGAGTTAATGAAAGCTTTAGATTCTTAATAAAGCGAATTAGATTTTTATTTTGGAGCACAACATTTTTGCTCTCTTTCAACATTTTTCCCGCTTTCCACTTCAATCTTTTCTTTTTTTGTCCTTCGACAAGCTCAGGATGACAAAAAAGAAAAGGATTTCCGTTTCAATCTGGGCTAAAATTCAAATTTTTTGATTCATTCATGATTTCTAAACATCTAATTTTTAAAGATGTAATACAATCGGAATTGGTTAATATCCAACCATTTTATCAATAGAAATCCACATTTACACCAACTTTAATTGATCTGTATTGCGAAACCGCCTCAAAACTATTCAAAATTTTTTGAATCGTTTTTTTTGTACCCAATAACGATTTATTTTGTGGAATTTTAATTAAAATGGTTCGAATATATTCATTCCGTATTCTACTTACAGGTGGTTCTTCTGGACCAAGAACTGGAAAATCAAACTGCTGTTGCAAAACCTGAAAAAGCCACATAGCACCTTCTTTTAGTTTCTCAAAATCACGCTGTTTGAGTGTCAGTTTAATCAATTTAAAATAGGGCGGATATTTATATAGCTGTCTTTCATACAATTGCTCATTGTACATAGATAAAAAATCATTCTGAGTTACTTGTTGTATAATATTATGGACAGGATTATAAGTCTGAATAACCACTTTTCCTTTTTTCTCTGATCTTCCAGCCCTACCAGATACTTGCGTCATCATTTGAAAACTACGCTCAAAGGCTCTAAAATCTGGAAAATACAACATCGAATCGGCATTCAAAATCCCAACCAAAGACACATTATCAAAATCCAAACCTTTGGCAAGCATTTGTGTGCCTACAAGAATATCAATTTCTCGGTTTTTGAAACTGTCAATTAATTTTTCAAAAGCATATTTTCCGCGAGTCGTATCTTGATCCATTCGAGCAATTTTCTTCTCTGGAAAAAGTGTTTTGAGTTCAAGTTCTATTTGTTCTGTACCAAAACCTTTCGACGTCAAATCGATACTCGAACAAGCGTGACAACTGTTTGGCTTTGCCATACTGTAGCCGCAATAATGACAGCGCAACTGGTTTTTATATTTATGATAAGTCAAACTCACATCGCATTGTGGACATTGAGGCACATGTCCGCAAGTCATACATTCTATAACTGGTGAATAACCGCGGCGGTTCTGAAAAAGGATAATTTGCTCTTTATTTGCCAAAGCTTCAGTAATTGCATCTACCAAAGTGAAACTAAAATGACCATTCATTTTTTTACGGAAATAACTGTCTCTCAAATCCACCAATTCAACTTCGGGCATAACAGCATCACCAAAACGTTGGTGCATTTCTACCAAACCGTATTTTTTATTTTGTGCATTAAAATAGGTTTCTATACTTGGCGTGGCAGATCCCAATATTACTTTGGCTTTATGAAAATTTGCTAAAACAATAGCAGAATCTCGCGCATGATATCTTGGCGCAGGATCGGTTTGTTTAAAAGTCTGTTCATGTTCTTCGTCAATAATAATAAAACCCAAATTTTGAAAAGGCAGGAATAAAGCCGAACGTGCCCCAATAACAATTTGTGCTTT
>NZ_JANLVD010000095.1:0-62941 GCF_031363805.1 Flavobacterium sp.
TATTTAAATTCCTTAGGTTCTGAAACTTTTGATCCTTTCTGGCTTTTTATCACCAAACAATCAAGTTGGATTCCTTTTTTTATATTTCTATTAGTTTTAATTTTAAAAAAAATTGGCCCCAAACAAGCTATTATTTTAATTTTATTTTTAGCCGTTCTTCTAACTGTAAATAACGAAATTACAGAGTTTTTTAAATTTACTTTTCAACGATTACGACCTTGCAATGATACTACCATCAATCATATTATCAGAAATGTAAAACCGAGTGCTTCTTTTAGTTTTTTCTCAGGTCATTCTTCAAATACTATGTCGGTTTTTGTGTTTTTATACTTAATATTTAGAAAACACTACAAATTTTTTGGTTTACTAATTTTTTGGCCTTTTGTATTTGCTTACAGCAGAATTTATTTAGGATTGCATTTCCCAACAGACATTCTTTGTGGCTATTTATGTGGTTTAATTAATGGATTTTTAACCTTTAAACTTTACAAAATATTCCACAAAAAGTACTTTCCAATTTTTTACAAAAATTTATTTTTTAAACCTCTTATTAATTGATAATTTCAAATCTTTAATTTTATTTTTAACCACATAGCCAAACATAAATTTTTTTAAAATAAGACGCTTCGCTATATATTAGTTCACATAGCTATGTAAAAAAAAATTTTCTATGAAAAATCTTTTTATTTAAAATTCTATGTGGTTAAAAAAATTGCCGGAATCAATGTTTAAAGTACACTTCAATTCAAAAAAAAGGCGAACAAACCAAAGTTCATCCACCTTTTAAAGAGAATTAAAATTATTTTGCTTCTGCAAAACGTCTTGTAACTTCAACCCAATTAATTACATTAAAAAAACCTTCAATATAATCAGGTCTTCTGTTTTGATAATTCAAATAGTAAGCATGCTCCCAAACATCAATTCCTAAAATTGGCGTTCCACCACAACCTATGCCAGGCATAAGCGTATTGTCTTGATTTGGAGTTCCACAAACTTCCAACTTGCCATCTTTCAAACAGAGCCAAGCCCAACCGGAACCAAATTGAGTAGCGCCAGCTTTCGCAAAAGCAACTTTAAATTCGGCAAAACTTCCAAAAGCACTATCAATAGCTTCAGCCAATTCGCCACTTGGCAAACCGCCGCCATTGGGTGACATCACAGTCCAAAATAAGTTATGATTGTAAAAACCTCCGCCATTATTACGAACAGCACTGTTTTTCATATCAATATTAATTAAAATATTTTCAATAGTTTTTCCTTCCATGTCAGTGCCAGCAACGGCTGCGTTCAGGTTAGTGGTATAAGCATTATGATGTTTCGTATGGTGAATTTCCATAGTTCTAGCATCAATATGTGGTTCCAATGCATCGTATGCATAAGGCAATTGCGGTAATTCGAATGACATAATTATTTAGTTTAAATGGTTTATAAATATTTTAATCAAAAATAATCATTTAACTTTGGATTTAAAATTTCAATCTGTTATAATTTCATTAAATAATTTTTTTAAAGCTATTTACTTCGTCAGTTCGCTGGCGCTCGTGTCCCGCTATTCGTTCCAATCTGTCATTGCGAGGAACGAAGCAATCTTACGATTTGATTGCTTCGTTCCTCGCAATGACAGGATTTCCACTTCTATCGGGGCTAGGGCATTAGAGACAAATTAATATTTAACATAAAATAAACTTATCGAATTAGTGAAAATTCGTGAAATTCGTGTCTAATAATGAAAACACCCGTATTCTCCATATACAACGCATCTGCTGGTTCTGGCAAAACCTATACTTTGGTCAAAGAGTATTTGAAAATCATTTTAACTTCAAAAAAAGAGGATGCTTACCGAAATATTTTGGCCATCACCTTTACCAATAAAGCAGTTTATGAAATGAAAACTCGAATTATAGACAGCTTATTCGATTTTTCAAAAGACAATCCTTCTCAAAAATCTATCGATTTAATGAATGATTTGGGTGCAGAAATTGCATTAAATCAGACCCAAATCAAAACCAAAGCGCAAACCATAATTAAAAATATAATTCACAATTATGCGGCTTTCGACATATCGACCATAGATAAATTTACACACAAAGTCATTCGTTCATTTGCTTTCGATTTGGGTTTGCCCATCAATTTTGATGTTTCTCTCGATACCGATATTTTACTTCAGGAAGCCGTAGATGCTATTGTAGCAAGAGCTGGCGAAGATGAAACTTTAACAAAATTATTGGTCGATTTTACAATGCAAAAAACCGACGATGACAAATCATGGGACATTTCGACCGAAATTCTAAATACGGGAAAATTAATTCTCAACGAGAATTACCGAGAAGAAATACTATCTTTAAAAGACAAAAGCATTCCCGATTTTATTGAATTAAAAATTAAGTTGGAAGCCATTTGCAAATCATTGGAAACAGAAAATGTAAATCTTGCCAATGAAGCCATCCTTTTAATAGAAAGTCAAAATATTGATTTGGCATCATTTTCAAGAGCAACTTTTCCAAATCATTTGGGTTTTATTCAAAAAAACGAACTCAAACCAACGCACAAAAAATTCAGAAGTGTAGAAGACATTGCCATCAATAAAAATGCAAAAGACAGAGATGTCATTGAAGGAATTGCAGACGAACTTATTTACATGCTTTACAAAGTATATAAAAATGATGAAAAGAAAGATTTTTATATTGCTTTCTTAAAAAATATCACACCGCTTTCTTTATTAAATACAGTAAGCAATGAATTGTCTAAAATTCAGGAAGATCAAAATATTTTGTCTATTTCAGAGTTCAACAAACTTATTTTTGAACACATTCAAAACCAACCAGCGCCATTTATTTACGAACGATTGGGCGAAAAATACAAACATTTTTTTATAGATGAGTTTCAAGACACCTCAGAAATGCAATGGCACAATTTAATTCCGTTAATCGATAATGCTTTGTCAAGCGAAGATTTGCAAGGAATTCAAGGTTCGTTAATGATTGTGGGCGATCCAAAGCAATCCATTTACAGATGGCGCGGCGGAAAAGCAGAGCAATTTATCGGCTTGACCAAATCCGAAAATCCGTTTAGCAACAAAGACAAATCGGTATTTAATTTGGAATCGAATTATAGAAGTTATGATCAAATAATAGATTTCAACAATGATTTTTTTAAATTCTTAGCACAAAAATTTTCAAACCAAGATTACAAAAACTTATACGAGAAAGACAGTTTTCAAAAACCAAACAACAAAAAAGGAGGCTATGTCAATATCTCTTTTATTCAGGAAATAGAAAATCAAGAAGACGATTCTTTAAGCGAATATGAAGAAGAAAATCAAGATAAAAACAATATTTATTTAAAGGCAACACTTCAAACCATTCAGAAATTGAATCTAGAAGATTTTTCATTTAGCGAAATTGTAATTCTAACCAGAAACAACAAACATGGCGTTTTGCTAGCAAATTTCTTAACATTAAACCATATTCCTGTTATTTCTTCCGAAAGTTTATTGATCGATTCTTCTTCGGAAGTTCAGTTTTTGTTAAACTTACTTCGGTATTTAAATGACAAGAATGATATTGAATCTTTGGCAAACTCATTGTATTATTTAGCAAATAATGTTGGAGAAAATATTGAAATTCATAATTTTATTCTACAAGGAATTCAGTTTAAAACTGAAATTGAAATAGAAAAATGGTTGAATAGTTTTCAGATCAATTTGTCTTTTGAAAGTATCAGAAAAAAATCTTTGTTTGAAATTTCAGAGCTGTTGGTTGCAAAATGTATTAAATCAGAAAAGGACAATGCATATGTTCAATTTTTTCTGGATTTGGTTTTGGAAAGAGAAGTAAAATACCAAATGAGTATTACAGATTTTTTAGATTTTTGGAACAAAAAAGGCTTCAAAATGAGTATTCCTGCTGCCGAAGGATCAAATGCCATTCGAATTATGACCATTCACAAATCCAAAGGATTAGAATTTCCAGTAGTTATTTTTCCATTTGCCGAGGAAGATTATAGCAGAAACAAAAGAGAAAAAATATGGCTGAATTCGGAATCAGACGAATTAAATTTTGATAAATTTTTGATTGACAAATCTAGTAAAGTGCAAGATTTTGGAGAAAATGCAGCAACAGTTTACAATCAAAAATCGCAGGAAGATTTACTTGACAATACCAATGTTTTGTATGTGGCACTGACTCGTGCCGAAGAGCAGTTGCATATTATTTCAAGTATAAAACCAAGAAACAAAGCGGGCAATTTGCCCAATAATTTGGCTTCCTCATTTATAGAATTTCTCACGGAATACAAAGATTTTAGCGAAAATATATTTTCATACGAATTCGGAAATTCAAAAAGAATTTCAGAAAAAAAACGGGAAGGTAAAAAGCAAAAAAATATCCAACCATTATTATCAGTTATAAATCCAAATGCCATTAAAATTGCACAGCGAGAAGCTTTAATGTGGGGAACGCATCAATTAAAAGCTATTGAATTTGGAAATGTATTGCATGAAATATTGTCGTTTATAAAAACGCCATCCGATGTAGATTCTGCCTTACAAACAGGTTTAGAAACTGGATTAATTACAGAAAATCAGAAGGTAGAAGTGAATAAAACTTTACAAGAAATTGTATTTCATCCAGAACTGGAAGATTTTTTCAATCCAAACGCTACAATTCTAAACGAACAAAACATCATAAAAAAAGAATTTAAAACGATTAAACCAGATAGGGTTGCCCTATTAAATAACAAAGCTTATTTGCTAGATTACAAAACTGGCAAGCACCAAGCCAAATATGAAAACCAATTAAAATATTATGAATTGGCGCTGCAAGAAATGGGTTTCGATGTTCAAAAAAAAGCGCTACTATATATAGGAGAAAATTTAGAAATAGTACATTTGTGAAATATAACTATCAGTTTTTCAAATAAACGAATCCACAAATAAACAAAACCACGCAATATGTACGGAAAAATCAAACAACACTTACAAAACGAATTAAATACAATTCAAGACAACGGAATATTTAAGAAAGAAAGAATCATTACTTCTCCACAAGGCGCAGAAATTGTGGTTAATGGAGAGACTGTATTAAATTTTTGTTCCAATAATTATTTAGGATTGTCATCGCACCCAGAAGTGATTCAAGCTGCAAAAGATACTTTAGATTCTCATGGTTTCGGCATGTCTTCAGTTCGTTTTATATGCGGAACTCAGGATATTCATAAAACATTGGAAAAAAAGATAGCTGAATTCTACGGAACCGAAGACACCATATTATACGCAGCTGCTTTTGACGCCAACGGCGGGGTTTTCGAACCATTATTGGGCGAAGAAGATTGTATTATTTCAGATAGTTTGAATCACGCTTCTATAATAGATGGTGTTCGTTTGTGCAAAGCAGCTCGTTATCGTTATGAAAATTCAAATATGGCAGATTTGGAACTACAATTAATTAAAGCAACTCAAGAAAACAGACGTTTCAAATTAATTGTTACTGATGGCGTTTTTTCAATGGACGGTTTGGTGGCGCCTTTGGATAAAATTTGTGATTTGGCAGATAAATATGATGCTTTAGTTATGGTAGATGAATGTCATGCCGCTGGATTTATAGGCGCAACTGGTATTGGAACTATGGAAGCCAAGAATGTTTTGGGAAGAATAGACATAATCACAGGGACACTAGGAAAAGCCCTTGGTGGCGCTATGGGCGGCTACACGACAGCAAATAAAGAAATAATCGAAATTTTGCGCCAACGTTCCCGACCTTATCTATTTTCTAACTCTTTAGCACCAGCTATTGTAGGAGCTTCGATCAAAGTTTTTGAATTGTTGAAAAAAGACACTTCTTTGAGAGATCAGTTAGAATGGAATACCAACTATTTCAAAACTGCCATGATAAAAGCTGGATTTGATATTATCAATGGAGATTCTGCTATAGTTCCAGTCATGTTGTACGATGCAAAATTATCACAAATAATGTCGGATGAATTACTAAAAAGAGGAATTTATGTCATAGGATTCTTTTTTCCCGTAGTTCCAAAGGACAAAGCAAGAATAAGAGTACAACTTTCGGCAGCACATACAAAAGAGCACTTAGACAAGGCTATAACTGCCTTTACAAACGTTGGAATTCAACTAAATATCATAAAAAATTAATTTTTTTCGTTTTTTATTGATTTTTTTTAACAATTCGTTTTGTAATTAATTAATTACGACTTACTTTTGTCATAATAACGTAATGTAATCAAATAAAATTTAAGTATGAAACATCTTAACAAACTTTTTGTTTCCATGTTGATGATTGCTGGGTTAAGTGCTAGTGCACAAGACAGCAACAACCCATGGGCAATATCTTTCGGAGCGAATGCTGTTAACACAAGAGCCAGTGCTTATCCAGAAGGAGCAAAATTCACTGATCGTTTTAATCAATTCTTTAATGTAGATGAGTATTGGAATATTATTCCATCTGTATCTTATTTAAGTGTAGCTAAAAATGTAGGTGGAAATTTTTCTGTTGGAGTAACAGGATCTGTAAATAAAATTACAAAATTTGTAGAATATGTTGGTCCAACTACCAATGCTGTTGCAGTAAGAGATCCAGGTCTAACCTATTACGCTGCAGACGGTACTATTAAATATAGCTTAATGAGCTTATTAGGTTCTAAAGTAATTGACCCTGCTCTTCAAATTGGTGGTGGTTATACTTGGTTGGGTAAAGAATCTGCTGGTACAGTAAATGCTGGTGGTAGTTTAACTTTCTGGTTCACAGAACAAGTTGGTTTGTCTTTACAATCTATCTACAAAAAAGCTTTCACAGACAGAATTGGATATGAAGTTCCTTCATTGTTTCAAAACTCTGCTGGTTTGACTTTCAAATTTGGTGGAAAAGATACTGACAATGATGGTATCTACGACAGAGACGATGCTTGTCCTGAAGTTGCAGGTTTAAAAGAATTCCAAGGTTGTCCTGATACTGATGGAGATGGAATCCAAGACAAAGAAGACGAATGTCCAGAAGTTGCTGGTACAAAAGAAATGAAAGGTTGTCCTGATACAGACGGAGACGGAATTGTTGATAAAAATGACGAATGTCCTGAAGTTGCTGGTTTAGCTACTTTAAATGGATGTCCTGATGGAGACGGTGATGGAATCGCTGACAATAAAGACAAATGTCCTACTGTTGCAGGTCCAAGAGATAACGCAGGTTGTCCATGGCCAGATACTGACGGAGATTCAGTTCTTGACAAAGATGACAAATGTCCAGATGTTAAAGGTACAGTTGCTAACAATGGTTGTCCAGAAGTAAGCGAAGAAGTAATCAAAAAATTGAACGACTACGCTAAAACTATCTTATTCAATACTAATAAAGCAACTTTCCAAGAGCAAACTTACCCTATCTTACAAGCTATGGTATCTATCTTAAAAGAATATCCTGCTTCAAACTTTTCATTAGAAGGTCACACTGATAGTGATGGTAAAGATGCTGCAAATCAAGTATTATCTGAAAACAGAGCTGCTGCAGTTAAAACTTACTTAATTGAAAACGGTATTGTATCTGAAAGATTATCTTCTCAAGGTTTTGGAGAAAGCAAACCAATTGCTTCAAACAAAACTAAAGCTGGTAAAGCTTTAAACAGAAGAGTAGAAGTTAAAGTGGTTAAATAATCATTTTAAAATATATTTTCAAAACGCTCCGAATTATCGGAGCGTTTTTTTTATTTTTATAAAATGATACAGCATTCATTTCTTGAAATTTTAGTCAATAAATTACTTTCTGACGATACAATAAATATTTCAAATATAATTATTGTATTGCCCAACAAAAGAGCCAAAGTTTTTTTATTAGATACATTCAAATCAAAACTCATCAATTATACACTTGCACCTCAAATTATAAGTGTAGAAGATTTTATTCAAGATATTTCAAAAATCAGAACCATTGATCCAATTGAATTATTATTTGAATTTTATGATGTATATATAAATATCACAAAAAAAGAAAAACAACAAACTTTTGAGCAATTTTCAAATTGGTCGAAAACTTTACTACAAGATTTTAACGAAATCGACCGTTATCTTTTAGCTCCAAATCATGTTTTCTCCTATCTTCAAGATATCGAAGTCATTAAACGCTGGGGAATTGAAGTTCAAGATAGAACCAAACTTATTGACAATTATTTAGAATTTTGGAAAATGCTTCCTATTTATTATGATGCATTTTACAAATATCTGAAAAATAAAAAAATTGGCTACCAAGGCTTAATTTACAGAGAAGCTGTTGGTAATTTAGATAATTTTATTTCAAAATTTGAAAAAGAAAAAATTATATTCGCAGGATTTAATGCCTTAAATAATGCAGAAGAAAGAATTGTACAAAAATTAATTTCCGAAAATTTAGCCTCTATTTATTGGGATATAGATGGTGTATTTTTAAATGATGCTTCACACGACGCTGGTTTGTTTGTTAGAAGGTTCAAAAGAACTTGGCCTCATTATAAAAATAATCCTTTTGAATGGATTGCAAATGATTTTTCCAATCAAAAAAATATAAATATTATTGGGACATCAAAATCAATTGGTCAAGCAAAAATAGTTTCAAATTTGATTAGCAATTTAATTCAAAACAATCCAAATACATCTCTTGATAAAGTTGCTATTGTTCTAAGCGAGGAAAATTTATTGATTCCAATCTTACACGCATTGCCTGAAACCGTTGGCAGTTTAAACATTACGATGGGATATGCTGCAAAAAATAATCCAGTTCAACTTCTTATATCCAATCTATTTAAAATGCATCATAATGCAATAAACAGAGGTGAAAAAAACTATGTTTTCTATTATAAGGAAGTTTTGCAAGTACTTTCAAATCCAATTATAGAATCTTATGTCAATGCTACAAAATTGATTGAAATAATTAAGCGAAACAATTATACATTCATATCGCTACAAAAAATATTATTGCTTCAAGAAAATCCGAATCCACTTTTTCTTTTGCTTTTTCAAAAATGGGATACAAAACCAGTTGAAATTGCAGAGCGATTGGCATCAATATTACTGATTATAAAATCTAATTTAGAAGTAAAATCCGAAGAAGATAAGTTGCTTAAAACTTTTTTATACGCGATTTTTAAAGTAATCAATAAATTAATAAGTTATTGTTCTAAAAATAAATACATTGATAGCATAGAAACACTTCATGCCATTTACAAACAAATTATAGATTTGGCAGAAGTATCTTTTGAAGGTGAACCACTTTCTGGATTGCAAATCATGGGTGTGCTTGAAAGTCGTGTTTTGGATTTTGAAACAGTTATCATAACTTCACTCAATGAAGGTAAATTTCCTGCAGGAAAAGCAATCAATTCTTTTATCCCTTTTGATGTAAAAAAAGAACTGGAACTGCCAACATATAAAGAAAAAGATGCCATATTTGCTTATCATTTTTATCATTTATTGCAACGTGCCAAAAATGTTTATTTAATTTATAATACTGAAAGTGATGGTTTGGATGGTGGAGAAAAAAGCAGATTTATCACCCAACTTGAAGTTGAAAAGCAAGCCAATCATGATTTGACTCATGAAATTATTCAACCGAATGTTCCCAACATTGCTTTTGATCCTATTTTGGTTCCAAAATCGGAATTGGTAATGAAAAGATTGATGGAAATTGCAACAATTAAGGGATTTTCGCCATCGGCATTGACAACCTATCTTAGAAATCCAATCCAATTTTATTTTCAAAGAGTTCTTTCTATAAGAGAATCCGAAGATGTAGAAGAAAATATCGCACTAAATACTTTGGGAACAATTATTCATAAAACGCTGGAAGAACTTTATAAACCTTTTATAAACAAAAATTTATTGGTTGATGATTTCAATACCATGCTATTGCTATTGGATGATGAAGTTTTAAAACAATTTAAAGAAATCTATAAAGAAGGTGAAGTTAAAAAAGGGAAAAATTTATTGGCTTTTGAAGTAGCTAAACGAAATGTTTTTAATTTTCTGACTGAAGAAAAAAAACAGATTGAAATAGGAATTTCAGTTAAAATTTTGGCTTTGGAAACATCTGTTGAAAGAATTTTTGAAGATCCACGCTTGCCATTTCCTATAAAAATTGCTGGAAATATTGACAGAATAGAAATTCGAAATAATAAAATTAGAATCATAGATTATAAAACGGGAAAAGTTGAATTAAAAAATGTTCAAATTGACCAATGGAATGGCTTGACTTTAAATATAAAAAATGAAAAAATAATCCAACTTTTGTGCTATGCTTTTATGTATGAAAACTATTGCAATGGAATGGAAATGGAAGTCGGTATTGTATCATTCAAAAATATGAAAGGTGGATTTTTGCCATTCGGATTCAAGGAAAATAAAGAAATTTTTACCACTATTACTTCAGAAATATTAGAAAATTTCAAAACTGAAATTATTATACTAATCAATGAAATTTTAGATAGTGAAATTGCTTTTGAAGAAAAGGTATAAATTATTGTTTAAAAAAATCCAATAAAATCAATTTCAAATCTTCTTTATTTTCAATGTGGCTCATGTGTCCATCTGGGAAAGCAACCAATTGGATAGCGGTATTTTCAATGAGTTTTTTGTTTTCTTGATAATTCAAAACTGGATCTTTTTTGCCTAAAACCAAAAGAATTGGAAATAGAGCAGATTGTAAGAAACGTGTTCTGTCTTTTCTAATTTTCATGCCTTCCTGAGCGGCAACTATCCCTTGCAGTGTCGTTTTTAAGGCTTCTAACTTTACAGACTCTATTTCATCTTCTAAAATTTCACGATTTTCTTCGCTAAATAAATTGGAAATAGACATCCGAACAAAATTTACATAATTCAATTTTACCGCTTTTATAGCTCGATTTCTATTTATTTTCCTTTCATGATTGTCTTCAAAGGATGTGGAGTTTAATAAAACTAGGCTTCCAATATTAACTGGATACATTTCGGCGAAAGCCAAAGCCACATAACCGCCCATAGAATGCCCAACAAATACAGCCTTTTCTATTTTTAAATAATCCAAAAGAGCGAAAACCATTTCTGCCTGATTTTCCATACTATGAATGTATCCCAAACATTCCGATTGACCATGACCCAATAAATCGATAGCAATAATTCTATTTTTAATCGAAAAATCTGGAATATAAAAATTCCACATTTTACTATTTTCTAGAAATCCGTGCAATAAAACTATAGCATTTCCACTTCCTGTATCCGAATAATAAATAGGTGTATTTTTATATAAAAACTTTTTCAATTTTTTTTTGGTAAAAATAACATTAAAATTTCTAGGGAAAGTTATATACTAATTACAATATTTTAGATTTTCTGTTTATATAGTATCCGTATCTTTGCAAAACAGTTTAAAATTAAAATTTTTACAATGTCTTTATCAATTCGCGATCAAAAACATAATTGGCATCCATACACACAACACAAAACCGCAAAACCTGCTATTGCTATTTTAAAAGGCGAAGGCGCATTGCTTTGGGATGAAAATAATAAGGAATATATTGATGCCATTGCTTCTTGGTGGGTGAACCCGTTTGGACATTCCAATAAATTTATTGCAGATGCCATTTACAAACAATTAACCACTTTGGAGCATGTACTTTTTGGCGGATTTACACATGAACCAGCCGTTTTACTTTCCGAAAAGTTAATGGAAATTTTACCAACCAATCAAAAAAAGATATTTTTTTCAGACAATGGTTCTACAGCCGTAGAAATCGCCATAAAAGTTGCCATGCAATATTTTTACAACAAAGGTGAAAAGAAAACAAAAATTATAGCTTTCGAAAATGCTTTCCATGGTGATACATTTGCAGCTATGGCCGCGAGTGGCATTTCGTTTTTTACGGAAGCTTTTCAAGGTTCATTAATTGAAGTTATAAGGATTCCAGTACCAACCAAAGGCAATGAAAGTATAAGTATTGAAGCCTTAGAAAATTTAGTAAAAACAAATGATTTTGCGGCATTTATTTTCGAACCTTTGGTGCAAGGTGCCGCGGGGATGGTTATGTATGAAGGATCTGAACTCGACAAATTGATTTCAATTTGCAAAAAAAACAATGTCTTTACGATTGCCGATGAAGTCATGACAGGCTTTGGCAAAACAGGCAAAAATTTTGCTTGCGATTATTTGGAACATAAACCAGATATGATGTGCCTTTCAAAAGCACTTACTGGAGGCACAATTCCCATGGCAATAACTACTTTTACCCAAGAAATTTTTGAAGGTTTTTATGATGACGATGTCAATAAAGCACTTTTCCACGGACATACATTTACAGCAAATCCTACAGGTTGCGCCGCATCGTTGGCTAGTCTGGAGCTATTGCAATCCAAAGAAATGCAGAATAATATTGTACGGATTAATAAAAATCATTTGGATTTTCAAAAACACATTCAAACACATCCAAAAGTAAAAACAACAAGGGTTTTGGGCGTTATTTTTGCATTGGAAATAAAAACCGAGAACCAAGAAAGTTACTATGGAAATCTCCGCAACAAACTGTATGATTTTTTTATAGAAAACGGCTTAATCCTTCGACCAGTTGGCAATATTGTGTATGTTTTGCCACCCTATATCATCTCAAATTTACATCTTGAAAAAATTTACAAAACCATTGAAGAAGCTTTAGAAATAGTTTAAATTTGTAGCTATTCCCGCTTTTCGTTCCAATCTTTTTTAATTTTGTCTCCTTCGACAAGCTCAGGATGACAAAATTAAAAAAGGATTTCCACTGCAATCGGGGCTAAAAAACCGTAAAAAGAATTAAAATTCACACCATCAGCATTCCATCAAATTGAATAATAAAATCGCCATAACTTCCATTTCGTCATTTTCCCCATTGGGAAATCAATCAGAATTAATTTGGGCTGAATACTTAAAAAGTACCTCTTTAATTTCTGAACAAAAATTTGGAAATCAAGTTGTTCCTGTTGCCACAATTTCTGAGGAATTAAAAAAAATGGTTTTGCAACTCAAAAAATCTGATAGCAAATACAAAAATCTAGACGATTCAGTTTTATATGGAATTTTGGCTTCTCGCGAAGCTGTAAAAAAAGCTGGTTGGAATGAAAATGATATTTTCGGAATAAATATAGGTTCTTCCCGCGGTGCCACTTCCCTATTCGAAAAACACCACCGAGAATTCTTAGAAACTGGAAAAACGCCTACATTAGCATCTCCAACCTCAACATTGGGAAATATTTCGAGTTGGGTGGCGCATGATTTGAAAAGTCAAGGTCCCGAAATATCACATTCTATTACCTGTTCAACCGCTTTACATTCGTTGCTTAATGGTGTGGCTTGGCTCAAAGCAGGCATGGCAGATAAATTTTTGGTTGGCGGAAGCGAAGCACCATTGACCGCTTTTACAATCGCTCAAATGCACGCTTTAAAAATTTATGCAAAAACAAATGATTGTCGTGCTTTCGATTTGCAAAAAACAAAAAACACCATGATTTTGGGCGAAGGTGCTGCAATGGCTTGTCTGGAAATGGGAGAAACCTACAACGCGCTCGCTTACATTGAAGGAATTGGTTATGCCACAGATATTTTGGAACACAGCATTTCAATTTCAACCGAAGCAGATTGTTTCCAAAAATGCATGAAAATGGCATTGCAAAATACTAATTTGGAAGAAGTTGACGCTATCGTGATGCATGCGCCAGGCACAATAAAAGGAGATTTGTCTGAATACAAAGCCATTCAAAAAATATTTGGACATGTTTTGCCTATGCTTACCACCAATAAATGGAAAATTGGTCATACTTTCGGTTCCTCAGGCATGTTGAGTGTAGAATTGGCTATTTTGATGATGCAACACAATCAATTTATTGGTGTTCCTTTCGTCGAAACGAAAAATGAAAAAAAATCCATCAAAAAAGTAATGGTAAATGCTGTTGGATTTGGAGGAAATGCGGTGAGCGTTTTGCTGAGTTTGTAGTTTTTTATTAAGGGCTTCGACAAGTTAAGTGCGAAAATTATCAAATTCATATTTTATTGAAATGCTGACTATTATGTTGCTGTCAGTCTGAGATTGTCGAAGACCTTTCTTATTTACAATTTAAAACCACTTCGACAAGCTCAGTGTGACAATTGCTTCATTTGTTGCTTTATTGTAATGTACATTATTACATTACTGTCAATCTGAGCTACGCCTGTACTGACGAAGGAAGTATCGAAGACCTTTCTTATTTACAATTTAAAACCACTTCGACAAGCTCAGTGTGACAATTGCCTAAATTCAAATTTTATTGAAATGCTGATTATTATTTCGCTGTCAGTCTGAGCTTGTCGAAGACCTATCAATATTGCCTCCAAATTGCGTATAGTTTTTAGAATATAAAATAAGTTTATCCCAATTCTCAGATATTAAAGCTTCTTTTTTTCTTCTACTCCAACCTTTTATTTGCTTTTCGATTGAGATTGCATTGTTTACATCATTAAAAGTTTCAAACCAAACCAAAGTCAAAGGTCTTTTGTCATGTGTATAAGCTTTTTTGTTTAAGCTTTGATTATGTTCTTCTAATCGTCTTTCTAAATCATTAGTAAATCCAGTATAGTAAGATTCATCATTGCATTTTAAGATATATACAAAATATGTTTTCATATGTTTTATTTGATATTTAAAAAAAGTACTTTGATACTTCCTTCGTCAGTACAGGCGTAGCTCAGTGTGACAGTTGTCTTAGTTGATGTTTTATTTTAATTTTGATTATTGTATTATTATAATGTTGACTGATACCTTAATGCCAGTCTGAGCTAGCTTGTGCTGACGGAGGAAGTAAAGACCCCAATTCCTTCAACTTCTCATAAACCAAATTACTCTCAAAACCTTTTCGCAACATAAAATCGCAAAATTTCTTTTTCTTTTTTAAAAGATTGGTTTCCCGAATTGTTTCCCAATGATGGTCTGCTAGTTTATGAAAAGTTTCGAGATATTCCGCTTCGGTGAATTCTTTTATCGCTTTATCAATATTATACTTTGAAATGTTACGAAATTTTAATTCGTTGATGATTCTTATTTTGCCCCAAAATTTAATACGGTGTTTGCCACGAGCAAAACTACATGCAAAACGCTCTTCGTTGAGGAAATTATTTTGGATAAGATGCACAACAATAGTATCAATAACTTGCGGAATCATTTTGAGTTCATACAGTTTTGAGACCACTTCTTGGTGGCAACGCTCTTGGTAACTGCAATAATATTCCAATTTCTGAGTCGCTTCTTGAACGGTATATGTTTTGTTTGTTGGGGTTTTCAAAACTTAACTTTTTATTAATGTAAAAAAATAGGCTAAATTATCAAAATTCTTACAATGTTTATATATTTGTATGCTATATTTCTTAGATTTAAGTTCCTTTTTTAATGCTTAAAACAAAACTACTATGAAAACTAAACTATTTTTTTTAATAATGTTTTCAACCATATGTTGGGGACAAGTCAATATGACTACCACAGGAAATTACAATCAAAACTTTAATACATTAATTAATACAGGTTCTGGTACTTGGATAGATAATTCAACAATAGCTAATTGGTACTCCCAAAGAAGTGGAACTGGAAGTGCATACGATGCTGGAACAGGCACAAGTAATGTAGGTGATTTATATAGTTTCGGAATAGCATCAGGTAATCCCGAAAGAGCACTAGGAGCAGTTAGTTCAAATGGAGCCGCCGCTGGTGATTTCGCGCATGGATTATTACTAAGGAATACATCATCAAATACAATAACCAGTCTAACTGTTTCATACACAGGGGAACAATGGAGAAATTCTGGAGCTGCTAATGCACAAACAGTAGCCTTTTTTTATAAAATCTCATCTTCAACAATTGCAACTTTAAATCTAAACAATAATATAGGATGGATAGGTGTAACTGGTTTGGATTTTACTAGTCCAATAACAGGACCAGTAGGCGGTTTATTAGATGGCAACAATCCAATTAATCAGGTTATAAAAACAAATATTGCAATTCCAAGTTTAAGTTTGGGAACCAATCAATATATAATGATAAAATGGGAAGATCCAGATCATACAAATGCTGATCATGGTATGGCAGTTGACGATGTCACAGTCAATTGGACTGTTACATGCGCATCTACAACAACCTGGAATGGTACGACTTGGAATAATGGCGCTCCAAACCTAACTACATCAGCTATAATCGATGGAAATTACGACACAACAACAAATGGTAATTTTACTGCTTGCAGTTTGGTTATCAATCCTACTTTTTCTTTGGTAGTCACCGCTAATAATTATATTGAAATTGAAAATGATATTACCAACAATGGTGTTTTAGATATTTTAAATAATGGATCATTGGTACAAATTAGCAACAGTGCCACAAATACTGGAAATATAGCTATGAGTCGTGTAGCTAAAATTAGACTTTTAGACTATGTTTATTGGTCTTCTCCTGTTGCAAACTTTCCCCTTGCAAATATTTCACCTGCTACACCAGCCAATTATTTTTGGAGATGGAATGCCAATGTTGGCAATCCAAATGGTGGTCAAGGAAATTGGGAAAATGCCTCTGGAAATATGGTCATAGGAAAAGGTTACGCCGTTCGAGGACCAAATGCATGGAATGCTTCTATTCCAACAGATTATCCAGCAACTTTTACAGGAATTCCCAACAATGGTATTTATTTAGCAACTATAAATAGAGGAAATATTACAGCTCCTACTACAACGGGCAGTAATAGTAACGTTTATAGCAATTTTGCCGATAATTGGAACTTGGTTGGAAACCCATATCCATCAGCAATTGATGCCAAAGCCTTTTTAAGCTTGTCTCCTCAAAACGATATTATCGAAGGTTCTGTAAGAATGTGGACTCATGGAAATCTTCCAAGTGTTTTAAATCCAAATCCTTTCTATAATAGTTTTGTATCAAATTATACCTCGGCTGATTATATTACTTACAATGAAACTGGGGCTTCAATCCAAAATGGATTTAATGGTTTAATCGCAGCGGGTCAGTCCTTTTTTGTTTTAATGAACGATGGTAGTGGCTTAATTAGCTCAGTGACTTTTAACAATGCTATGCGTAGTAAATTATATGATAACAGCCAGTTTTATAAAAACACCAATGATGATAAAAATGTTACAGGAAACATAGAAAAAAATAGAATTTGGTTAGATATTGTAGCTCAAAATGGGGAAGTAGCAAGAACACTTGTCGGATATGTTAATGGTGCCACACCAGCCAAAGATAGAATGTATGATGCCTATTCTAGCTATAAACCAGAACTGAATATTTTTTCTTTAATTGGCGAAGAAATCATGATCATTCAAGGAAAGGGTTTGCCTTTTGAAAATTTGGATACCGTAGCTATTGGAATTAAAGTGCCTACAAACGGAAGTTACACTATTGCTATTAATGCTGTTGATGGATTATTTGCAAACCAGACTCAAACCATTTATTTGGAAGATAAAATGCTAAATACAATTCATAATTTAAGTATTTCTCCTTATACTTTTGATGCAGTTCAGGGAATAAATAATAATCGTTTTATATTGCGCTACACTGATTTTGCTTTATCAAATACAAATTTTGATTCTTTGAATAATTCGGTTTCGGTTTTTTCATCAAATAACAGTATAAAAATAAATTCTCACCTTGAGAATATTAAAAATTATACAGTTTACGATGTTTTGGGAAGAACACTAGTTTCAAAAAACAGCTTGAACACAAAACAATCAGAAATTAATTCATTGTTAAAAAACAACCAAGCATTAATTGTCAAGGTTACTTTACAAAATGATGAAGTAATAACCAAAAAACTGGTTTTCTAGATTTTCTGAAAATATTTTTTATGTAAAAAAGACCCACAGTTATTAAAAATCTGTGGGTCTATTTTGTTTTATACTACTTAAGAACTCCAAATATTTATTACATAAATTATGTCTTAAAACACGCAAATAATTTAAGTCAATATTTTTAATTGAATAGTTATTTTTCTAAAACTCCTCACTAATAAATAGTTACATCTAGACTTTTTATAAAATTTTATATGTTTATTAAAAAGTAAAAGCCTGTTAAAATTTTTTATTCCCTTCATTTTATTTTTGAATTATCTGACATTTTATATATTATTTTAAATAATTATGCAAAATAATATGATTTATAAAAGGCATTTAACTAATTGATTTTCATTTATTTAAAAAATAATTTAATTTTAAATTTAACATTAAATTGTATTTTATTACGGTTTAACCATACCAATTTACAAAAAACATTATTACATTTGTATGGTTAAACCGTAACAAATGTTAAAATTTTGAAACCTAATATAAAGTTACCGAGTAAAAACAAACAGTTAAAAAATCCCAAATTTTTCTGAACTGTTATTAAAAACTTAACCTATGCTAATGAAATGAAAACTATTCTTCTTTCTCTATTAATGCTGTTTGCTATATTAGGAAATGCGCAGTGTCCTTACCCAACAGTCAATACTGATTATGGCACAACACAAACTTTTTGTGTGGATAATCCAAACAACGTTATAAATATTTCCAACATCAATACAACCAAATTTCTTTTGGTAAATGTAGTTCAAGGTTTTAAATACAACTTTTCTGTTGGAGATGTTTATGCCGGAAATACTGAAAACCTAAATGTGTATAATGCCACAACAAATGCTTCGCTTGTATTTGCATCAGGCGCAACTGGTGCATCTATTACCAATTGGACAGCCACATATTCTGGACAAATTAAAATAATTTTATCTCTAGATGCTTGTGTTCAAACCAACGCCACCAATGTTTTAATAACCATAGGCTTAGTAGCCGTTGGCAATACTTTTGACAATCAAAATGCCACTGGAACAAACACTTGGGTTGGACATGTTTACAATTTTTTGGGCTCGTCATCTCCAGGAGGAGCATCGCCACTAACACCAGCCAATAGTATTCCATTTGATAGTCCAAGTTATGTTGGTTATTTTAACATTGGAACAGAAGCTTTTGCACAAGCAGCTGGGAATAATGTTTGCATTCCTGTTTTATCGAACGGAGCCGCTCTCACCAATTTAAGAACTGAAACTTATGCAATAAGATATAAAATGACATCTACAAGAGCTGCAGGATGTTACATTGTAACATTTAGAGGCGATGATGGAATTAGGTTATACAATGATGGCGTTTTGGTGTTTAACAGCTGGATTATACAACCTCCTACAAATTATAATAATGTACTTATTTATCTGGACGGAAGTGCAGATTTAGTGTATGATTATTATGAAAACGACGGTCAAAACGAAGCTAGTTTTAGTTTAACACCTTTTAACAATAGTTCAAATACTGTAGCAACACCAACAAGTCCAATAGTTTGCTCGGGTGTTACACCAGCTCAATTAAATGGTTCCAATTATTCATATAATGGATCAACTGTAAATCCTTCCATAGCATTTCAATGGCAATCATCTACAGATAATTTTACTTTCACGAATATAAGTGGCGCAACAAATGAAGATTACACACCACCAGCAGTAACTGCTCCAACAGCAGATATAATTATTTATTACAGAAGAGTATTGTCGGCAGCATCCAACTCGAGTGGTTGTAATTTTGCCAGCAATTCTGTTTCCATAACAACAGCTACAAATGCAGCTCCTGTGGCAACGGCTGGAACTGGAATTACATGTAGTCAATTTACGGCCAATTGGAATGCGGTTACAAACGCAACAAATTACACTATTGATGTGTCAACAACATCAAGTTTTGCTACATTCTTACCTGGTTATAATAACGCAAATGTCGGCAATGTAACATCGATTAATATTACAGGAATTACAACAACTACAGTATATTATCGAATAAGAGCAGTAGGATCTTGTAACACAACATCATATTCAAATGTAATTACTGTAAATACAATTACGACAACATGGAATGGAACGGCTTGGTCAAATGGAACGCCAACATTATCAACAGCAGTTATTATTAATGGAAACTATGATACCACGGCTTTGCCAAGTTTTGATGCTTGTAGCGTAAATGTGAATAGTCCGTTTGTGGTAACAATAGTAGCCAATAAAAATATTAACATTCAAAACCAACTCGCGGTGGCTACTGGATCTACATTTACTGTAAATGATGATGCTTCTTTAGTTCAAATAAATAACAATGCTGTAAACTCAGGAAATATTAATCTATTGAGAAATGCTGACATTCGTTTGCAAGATTATGTTTATTGGTCATCGCCAGTAGAAAATTTTTCGTTGCCAAGTGTATCTCCATCAACACCATCAAATTATTTTTGGAAATGGAATACCACAGTTTCAAATACAAATGGCGGTCAAGGAAATTGGCAAAACACATCAGAAATTATGGTTGCGGCAAAAGGTTATATTGTAAGAGCGCCAAGTGGCTGGAATGCATCTACACCAACAGCATTTACAGCTACATTTGCTGGAAAACCCAATAGTGGAATCATTACAACACACATAGAAAGAGGCAGTTATACAACTGCAAATTATTCGGGCACAAATGGAGTACTAATAACAAAATTTAGCGATAACTGGAATTTGGTAGGAAATCCGTATCCATCTGCGATAAGTGCTAATGCATTTTTGATTGCAAATACAAATATTCAAGGTGCGATAAGAATTTGGACTCACGCTACATTGCCATTAAACACAACAAATCCGTTTTATAATAGTTTTGCCTATAATTATACACCCAATGATTATATAGTATACAATGGTACTGGAACCACAAGTGGCCCTACTGGTTTCAATGGTTTTATTGGTGCAGGACAAGCATTTTTTGTGGTTATGAATGACGGTGCTGCAACTACTAGTGCAGTAACATTTGATAATGCAATGCGAAATAAATCGTATAACAATAGCCAATTTTATAAAAATTTAAACATTACAAAAAATACCGAAAATATTGAAAAACACAGAATTTGGTTGGATTTGGTTTCTCCAAATAGGGAATCTATTAGATCACTAATTGGTTATGTTGAAGGCGCAACAGATGATGATGACCGTATGTTTGATGCTTATACAAGTTATAAACCAGCATTTAATTTATATTCGATTTTAAATGATGAAATATTATCTATTCAAGGTAAAAGCTTGCCGTTTTTAAATTCAGATACCGTGCCCATTGGTATAAAAATATCCACAAACGGAACCTACACCATTGCAGTTGCTGCGGTAGATGGTTTATTTGAAAACGGGAATCAAACTATTTATTTGGAAGATAAAATATTAAATACTGTTCACAACTTAACTGCTTCTCCCTATGAGTTCGATGCTATTCAAGGAATTCATAATGACAGATTTCTTTTGAGATATAATGATGCTACCTTATCAAATACAGATTTTAATTCTTTAAATAATACAGTATCAGTATCGGTTTTAAATAATGATATTAAAATTAATTCTTTGCAGGAAAATATCAAAAACTTGGTTATTTATGATGTTTTGGGCAGGATTTTAATTTCAAAAAACAATTTGAACGTCAAGCAATTTGACATCAACACATTATTAAAAAATAATCAGGCTCTGATTGTAAAAGTCATATTAGAAAATGATCGGGTTATAACTAAAAAAATAGTTTTTTAATTTTTAATACAAGGAAGCAACCTTTTTTTCTTAACGAAGCACACAAAGATTATTTCTTAGTGTGCTTTATTTTTTAGAAAATTTTGTTGAAAACTTATATACTCTATATCGTATAAAACACTTATTTTTACTAAAAATAATTTCGATATAAAATGAGTTCAGAAAAAGAAGCCAAATTAAAAGCCTTACAGCTTACGCTTGATAAGTTAGATAAAACATACGGAAAAGGAACAGTCATGAAAATGGGCGATAAAGCCGTGGAGGAAGTAGAAACAATTTCTTCAGGATCGCTAGGTTTGGATTTAGCTTTGGGCGTAAACGGATATCCAAGAGGTAGAGTTATTGAAATATACGGACCAGAATCGTCAGGAAAAACTACATTGACACTTCATGCCATTGCAGAAGCACAAAAAGCAGGAGGAATTGCTGCTTTTATAGATGCTGAACATGCATTCGACCGT
Source organism: Flavobacterium sp. (assembly GCF_031363805.1). Classification (GTDB taxonomy): domain Bacteria; phylum Bacteroidota; class Bacteroidia; order Flavobacteriales; family Flavobacteriaceae; genus Flavobacterium. Next base: position 22,066 of record NZ_JANLVD010000095.1, read on the forward strand.
TTTTATGCTCAAAAATTAGGAGTTGATATAGACAACTTAATTATTTCCCAACCAGACAATGGTGAACAAGCTTTGGAAATTGCAGAAAACCTAATTCGTTCTGGTGCTATAGACATCGTAGTGATTGACTCTGTAGCTGCTTTAACACCAAAAAGTGAAATTGAAGGCGAAATGGGAGATTCAAAAATGGGTCTTCACGCTCGTTTGATGTCGCAAGCATTAAGAAAATTGACTGGAACCATCAGCAAAACAAAATGTACCGTTTTCTTCATAAACCAACTTCGTGAAAAAATTGGGGTCATGTTTGGAAATCCAGAAACCACAACTGGAGGAAATGCGTTAAAATTTTATGCATCGGTGCGTTTGGATATTCGACGCTCCACACAAATAAAAGATGGAGACAATGTATTGGGTAACAGAACCAAAGTAAAAGTAGTTAAAAACAAAGTGGCTCCACCCTTCAAAACCGCAGAATTTGATATTATGTATGGAGAAGGAATTTCAAAAACAGGCGAAATTTTGGATTTGGCTGTTGAGTTTGAAATTATCAGAAAAGCGGGTTCTTGGTTTAGCTATGGCGACACCAAACTAGGTCAGGGTCGAGATGCGGTAAAGGGATTAATAAAAGACAATCCCGAACTGGCAGAAGAACTCGAAATAAAAATTAAAGATCATATTAAAGAATCAAATAAGTAATATAGAAGCCCAAATTTATTTTTGGGCTTTTTTTATACGCCAACGCAACCATTTAAAAATTTAGTATCTTTATAATACCCTAAGCGATTATTTATGAAGAAGATAGTATTAATATTTGTAGCGTTACTGCTATTTTTTGGATGTAGCCCGAATGATGAAAACAACACTAAGTTTCATTTGGAATTGCTTCCAATTCATAGCTCAACATTTCCAGCACAATTCACCCAAGATGTGGAATATGATATTCCCATACAATTTATAAAACCCAGCAATTGTAACGTTTTTGAAGGTTTTTATTATGATAAAAATTTAAATATTAGAACAATTGCAATTCAAAGCAGTGTTTTGGAACAAGACAATTGCATAGTAGCGCCTCAACCACCCTCGACACAAATTTTACGATTCAAACCTACTACGGAAACTAGTTATGTTTTTAAATTGTGGAAAGGTGTAGATGCTAGTGGAGCAGATATTTATCAAGAAATTACCATTCCAGTTATTCCATAAAAAATTATGATTTGAGTTTAGAAATACTCATACAGGGTTGTTTAGAGAAAAATACAAAGGCACAACAGGAATTATACCAACTATTTTCTGGTAAGTTCTTTGGTGTATGCCTTAAGTATTCTCGCAACTATGTAGAAGCCGAGGACAATCTACAAGATGGCTTTTTAATCATTTTTGAAAAAATAAATCAATACAATTTTTCTGGATCTTTTGAAGGTTGGGCAAAACGAATTATGATAAATAATGTGTTACAACAATACAGAAAGGCGCCATTTTTAGAATTGGTAAACGATTTGGTCGACGATTCATCATTTGAAATAGAAGATGAAAATGTAAGCTTAGATTTTTTATTAAAAATAATTCAAGAATTGCCAGATAAATACAGATTGGTTTTCAATTTATATGTCATGGACGGTTACACACACAAAGAAATTGCAGAAATGCTAAACATATCCGACGGAACGAGCAAGTCAAATTTGTCTAGAGCGAAAATGATATTAAAAGAAAAAATAGAAACAGCACACCAAGAAATAATGCCTTCAGCAAAATGAGTGATAAAAAAAACATAGAACGGCTTTTTCAAGAAAAATTCAAAGATTATGAAGTAAATCCTGTCCCAGAAGTTTGGGATAATATTGCTTCAAAACTTGAGAAAAAAGAAAATAAAAAACGTATTTTTCCAATTTGGTTCAAAATAATTGGAATTGCTGCGAGTTTGGTGATCGGATATTTTATAATAGATAATTATTCAGGAAATAAAAATTTTAATGAAACAAATGGCAATACTACTGTTGTAAATTCTGAAAAACATTCAGGTGAAGTAGATGATTCAGTTTTGAAAAAGAATGTCAATGGCAATTTCAATAACAAAAAATCAAATTCTAATAATTATAAGGAAAATTTAGTTTCTTCGGACAAAAAAAATAATGATAATTTCAATGGCAATGACAAAAAATCAAATTATAAAAATGGTAATTCTAAAGATGATTTAGTTTCTTCTGATAATAAAAATAAGGACAACTTCAATGGCGAAGACAAAAAATCAAACATTAAAAAAGTTGATTCTAAAGAAAATTTAGTTTCTTCAGACAAAAAAAGTAATGAAAATGTAAATTTCAAAGACAAAAAATCAAATTACAAAAATGGCAATTCTAAAGATGATTTAGTTTCTTCGGACAAAAAAAGTAATGAAACTGTAAATTTCAAAGACAAAAAATCAAATTACAAAAATTACAATTCAAATAAAGATGATTTAGTTTCTTCGGACAAAAAAAATAATGAAAATGTCAATTTCAATGACAAAAAATCAAATTACAAAAATTACAATTCTAAAGATGATTTAGTTTCTTCTAAAGACAGAAACAAAGCAGATCAAAAATCTGTCAAAAATGATGTTTCAAAAAATATAATTAATAAAAAAATAACATCATCAGAAACAAATAGAATTGCAAGCGAAATGAAAAATGAATCGAATAAAAAGCAAAAAATCTTTAAAAAATCAAAATCTGATGACGCTTTAAATCAAACCAATGATAAAACTGAAATCGTACAGAATGATCAATCCAAAAAATTAAAATCTTCTTTAGATTCAGAAAAAAATACTGACTTAAATGAAAATAAATCAACTCGTATAGTTTCAAATAACACTGAATTAAATTATAAAAATCCAAAAGATTCAATTGCTCTTGCTGAAATTATTGAAAATCCATTGGATAAAATTTTAAAAGAAAAACAAGCCAAAGAAAAAATAGAAGAAAAACCGATGGCAGAAAAATTGAACAAATGGAAAGTTCGTCCAAATGTAGCACCAATGTTCATGAATGCATCTGGAGGTTCTCCAATACACGAGATTTTTGGAGACAATAAAAAGGATTATGAAAACAACCTTAGCATAGGTTTAGGAGTTGATTATGCGCTATCCAATAAATTTTCTGTAAGAACTGGCGTTAATAAATTCGATTTGGGCTACAACACCAATGACATTGTTTTTTATGCAGACTTGTCCGCAAAAAATACGATTTCTAAAAATAATCCCATTCAAACTATAAATATGAAAGGTGATGCACAAAATATGGTCATTGAAGATAAAAAAACTGGAAAATCCAACGAATTGGCAACACAAAGTAAAGACGAAGGTTATTTGAACCAGCGTTTTGGATACTTTGAAATTCCTGTTGAAGTTTCATATAAATTGATTGATAAAAAATTTGGAATTCAAATCATAACAGGTTTAAGCACACTTTTTCTAAATAATAATCAGGTTTCAATAGTTTCCGCAGGCAGATCTACAATTTTAGGCGAAGCCAATAACTTAAACAAAATTCATTTTAGTTCCAACATTGGTTTGGGTTTTAAATATAGCTTTTGGAAATCGTTTGAAGCCAATTTCGAACCTACATTTAAATATCAAATAAATACATTTAATGATAATTCCGGAAATTTTAATCCATATTTGGTTGGACTGTATTCTGGAATAAGTTACAGATTTTAAATTACAATTGCACAAAACTGATTAATATTCTATAAATTTTACAATTAAAAAAAATATCCTACAGACAATTGGCCTACCGCATTTTTAAAATCAAGATTTTTATCAACTTTAGTAATTCCAAAAGTATATCGTCCTTGTAAAAAAATATTTTCTGTCAATTTGATTCCCAAACCACTTGCCATGGCAAAGTCAAACTCATTAATATTTGTTGATGCATCCACTTTTTTTGATAATAAGTATGAAAATTGTGGGCCAGCTTCAATGCTTAAAACTTTTCCGAGATACAATTTCGCTAAAATTGGAACAGACATATAACCCAATTCTGATTTGTATTCTTGAACTAAATTTTTATAGGATGCACCTTGTGTAGAATATAAAAATTCTGGCTGCAAAGACAAAGCCTTAGATAACTTTATTTCTGAAACAAGCCCAAGATGATAACTGGCAATGGCTTTTGTTTGAAAGGTACTACTTTCAAAATTTGAATAATTTCCACCAGCTTTAATTCCTATTTTAATCAATTGTGCATTCGAAAAATTAAATACAAAAAGTATCAATCCTAAACTATAAATTACATTTTTCATAATTATTTAATTTGAAGTTCCTTTTGTAATAACTCAAAACCAATCGTTTAATTGCTTTTTAAAAAGTTAAGAATTTCAAAAATTCAATTTCAAAATGTTAATTAACAATAAAAAAAAGCCGATTTGAAATTTCAAATCTGCTTTAATATTTATTGATTTTCTATAATTTATAAATCAAACTTAATTCCTTGTGCCAAAGGCAAGCTTGTAGTATAATTGATAGTATTGGTTTGTCTTCTCATGTATATTTTCCAAGCATCAGAACCAGATTCTCTTCCACCACCTGTTTCTTTTTCTCCACCAAAAGCACCTCCAATTTCTGCTCCAGAAGTTCCAATGTTTACATTGGCAATGCCACAATCCGATCCTTGTACAGATAAGAAATGTTCTGCTTCACGCAAATTATTGGTCATAATTGCCGATGACAAACCTTGTGCCACACCGTTTTGAGATGCCAAAGCATTTTCTACAGTTCCAGAATATTTCAATAAATATAAAACTGGCGCAAATGTTTCGTGTTGTACAATTTCATATTCATTTTTGGCTTCGGCAATAGCTGGTTTCACATAGCAACCACTTTCGTAACCTTCACCAGAAAGTACGCCGCCTTCAACCAAAATTTTTCCGCCTTCTGCAACTACTTTTGTCAAAGCGCTGTTGTACATTTCTACAGCGTGAACATCAATTAGTGGTCCAACATGGTTTTTTTCGTCTAGTGGATTTCCGATTTTTAATTGTCCGTAAGCTGAAACAATAGCATCGCGAACTTTATCATAAATACTTTCGTGAATAATTAGTCTACGAGTTGAGGTACAACGTTGTCCTGCGGTTCCAACGGCTCCAAAAACAGCACCAATAACAGTCATTTTTATATCTGCATCTGGCGTAACAATAATGGCATTGTTTCCACCCAATTCTAATAAAGATTTTCCTAAACGACCCGCAACAGCTTGTGCTACAATTTTTCCCATTCGGGTTGATCCCGTTGCGGAAATTAATGGAACTCTTTTGTCGTTTGTCATTAATTCACCTACTTTATAATCGCCATTGATCAAACAGGAAATTCCTTCTGGAAGGTTGTTTTCTTTGATTACTTCTGCGATTATATTTTGACAAGCTATACCGCAAAGTGGCGTTTTTTCTGATGGTTTCCAAACGCAAACATCGCCACAAATCCAAGCCAAAGCCGTATTCCAAGCCCAAACCGCTACTGGAAAATTAAATGCCGAAATAATTCCGACAATTCCCATTGGATGGTATTGCTCATACATTCTGTGTCCTGGACGTTCAGAATGCATCGTTAATCCATGAAGTTGGCGAGAAAGCCCAACAGCAAAATCGCAAATATCTATCATTTCTTGTACTTCACCATAACCTTCTTGCAGCGATTTCCCCATTTCGTAGGAAACCAATTTTCCTAAAGCTTCTTTATTTTTACGTAATTTTTCTCCAAACTGACGCACAATTTCGCCACGTTGTGGCGCAGGCATCAATCGGAAAGTTTTAAAAGCTTCGGTTGCAGATTGCATTACTTTTTCGTAATCTTCTTTGGTGGTCGTTTTTACAGATCCTATGAGTTGCCCATCAACTGGTGAATAACTTTCAAGGATTTCGCCAGAAGAAAAATGATTTATTCCTGTAGAAGTACCTTGGTTTACAGCCAATATTCCAAGTTGTTTAAGTGCTTCGGTCATGCCGAATTGTTGTGCTATTGTTGCCATTTGTTTTGATTTATTTTCTGCAAAGATATCGTTTAGAGTTGATATTTACCAATAAACTAGTCGTTAGATTTTTAGCCCCGATAGCAGTGGAAATCCTTTTTTGCAATTTGTCATATTGAGCTTGTCGAAATGTAAAATTGCAAAAAAGATTGGAACGTATAGCGGGAATAGCTCCAAATAAAAATCTATTGCTTATTTTTGCAATCAATTAAATTAAATTATGATTCAGAATCCACAACGATATACGATTACTGCGGCTTTGCCCTACACAAACGGACCTATTCATATTGGACATTTGGCGGGTGTTTACGTGCCTTCAGATATTTATGCACGCTATTTGCGACTACAAGGAAAAGATGTGGCGTTTATGTGCGGAAGCGATGAACATGGCGTGGCAATTTCTATGAAAGCCAAAAAGGAAGGCATTTCGCCTCAAGAAGTGATTGATAAATATGACGGAATTATTAGAAAATCATTTTTAGATTTTGGGATTTCATTTGATAATTATTCGAGGACTTCGGCAAAAATTCACCATGATACAGCTTCGGAATTTTTTAAGAAATTGTATGATAACAACGACTTTATTGAAGAAGTGACCGAGCAATTGTATGATGCAAAAGCCAATCAGTTTTTGGCGGATCGTTTTGTAGTTGGAACTTGTCCGAAATGCGACAATCCAGAAGCTTATGGAGATCAATGCGAAAATTGTGGATCGACTTTAAACGCAACGGATTTAATTAACCCAAAATCAACCATTACTGGTGAAATTCCTATTTTAAAATCCACAAAACATTGGTTTTTGCCTTTGGATAGATACCAGGATTTTTTGAAGGAATGGATTCTAGTTGGTCACGCCAAAGATTGGAAAACCAATGTGTTGGGTCAAGTAAAATCATGGTTGGACGATGGTTTGAAACCTCGTGCTGTAACCCGAGATTTGGATTGGGGAATTGATGTTCCTGTGGCTGGAGCCGAAGGCAAAAAATTATATGTTTGGTTCGATGCGCCAATAGGATACATTTCAGCAACCAAGGAATGGGCTGCTCGCGAAGGCAAAAACTGGGAAGATTATTGGAAAAAAGAAGATACGAAACTGGTTCATTTTATAGGAAAAGACAATATTGTTTTTCACTGCATTATTTTTCCAGCCATGTTAAAAGCCGAAGGAAGTTATATTTTGCCAGACAACGTGCCAGCCAACGAGTTTTTGAATCTGGAAGGAAATAAATTATCGACTTCTAAGAATTGGGCGGTTTGGCTGCATGAATATTTGGAAGATTTTCCGAATCAACAAGATTCATTGCGATATGCCTTGACAGCGAATGCACCCGAAACAAAGGATAATGATTTTACTTGGAAAGATTTTCAGGGGAGAAATAATAATGAATTGGCTGCTATTTTCGGAAATTTTATCAATCGTGTTGTGGTTTTGACCAATAAATATTATGATGGAATTGTACCAATGCCAAACGAATTTTCGGAAGTTGATGAAAGAACATTGACCGAATTAAAGGCTTATCCAGCCGTTATTTCTTCTTCTGTTGAAAGATACAGATTTCGGGAAGCACAAGGTGAGTTAATGAATGTGGCACGATTAGGAAATAAATATTTGGCTGATGAAGAACCTTGGAAAATGGTCAAAACCGATCCTGAAAGAGTAAAAACACAAATGTATGTGGCATTACAAATTGCGGCAGCGTTACAAATTTTATGTGAACCTTTTTTACCGTTTACTTCCGCTAAATTATCTAAAATTCTAAATCTCAATATCACATCGAGCGCAGTCGAGATGACTTGGGAAACAGTTTCTGAAACCTCAGATTTGTTAAAAACAGGTCATAAAATAGGTGAAGCCGAAATACTATTTCCTCAAATAGAAGATACGGAAATACAAAAACAAATAGACAAACTGGAAGCTACAAAAACGGCAAATAAGGAACAGATTGCTTCGTCCCTCGCAATGACAGAACCTCAAAAAGATCTAATTCAATTTGAAGATTTTGCCAAAATGGATATTCGTACAGGAACTATTCTGGAAGCCGAAAAAATGCCAAAAGCCAACAAACTTTTGGTTTTAAAAATTGATACCGGAATTGATATTCGAACTATTGTTTCAGGAATTGCTGAGCATTTTTCGCCTGAAGAAATTATTGGAAAAAGTGTGACAGTTTTAGTAAATCTAGCCCCAAGAAACCTTCGTGGGGTTGATAGTCAAGGTATGATTTTGATGACAAATTTACCTGATGGAAAATTGGTCTTTGTAAATCCTGATGTGGATGGGGTGGATAATGGGGAAACAATCTCGTAGATGCGTTGCATTGCAACGTATCCGCATTGCAACGTATTTTGCAACGTATCAAATGTAAAACAATTAAATTAAAAATTAATGCCATTAAAATTCCAAAATAAATATAGAATCAAATCTATTCGATTAAAAAATTGGGATTACAGAAATAATGGCGCCTATTTTATAACAATTTGCACCCAAAACAGAAGACATTTTTTTGGTGAAATTATTGATAAAAAAATGGAATTAAACGAAATAGGATTGTTAGCAAACAATTTTTGGGCAGAAATTCCAAATCATTTTCCATTCGTAGAATTGGGAAATTTTCAAATAATGCCAAATCATATGCATGGAATTTTAATCGTAGATGCGTTGGACTGCAACGTATCAAATAATGATCAAAATGATTCAAATCAAAATGATTCAAATCAAAATGATGCAAATCAAAATGATTCAAATCAAAATGATTCAAATCAGAATTTTTTAAATCAAAATGATTCAAATCAAAATGATTCAAATCAATCAGATACGTTGCAATGCAACGCATCTACGGGAAATAAAAATGAATTTTTATCTAAAATTTCACCTAAATCTGGGTCGATTTCTACCATAATTCGTTCTTATAAATCGGTTGTTTCAAAAAATTCACGTCTGATAAATCCTGAATTTCAATGGCAATCAGGATTTCACGATCATATTGTTCGCAATTCAGAATCATTTGATAATATTCAAAACTATATAGAAAACAATCCAATTAATTGGAAGGAAGACACATTTTATACCTAACCATGAACCTAAAAGTAATCGCTTTCGATGCCGACGACACACTTTTCGTAAACGAACCCTACTTTCAAGAAGTAGAGCAAAAATTCTGCGCATTAATGCAGGATTATTTGTCACACCAAGGATTGTCGCAAGAATTATTCAAGACAGAAATTGAAAATCTAGATTTATATGGCTACGGAATTAAAGGCTACATTTTGTCCATGATTGAAGCCGCAATGAAAATTTCTAACAATACCATTTCACTAGAAATTATAGAAAAAATAATCATTTACGGCAAAGAATTGCTTCAAAAACCCATTGAATTACTTGATGGTGTTGAAGAAACTCTAAAAGCATTATCTGGAAAATACAAACTTATTGTAGCTACAAAAGGCGATTTGAAAGACCAACAAAGCAAATTGCATCGATCTGGTTTGGGACATTATTTTCATCATATCGAAGTCATGGCAGACAAGCAAGAAATCAATTATCAAAAACTACTCAAACGTTTGGAAATTGAAGCCAGCGAGTTTTTTATGATAGGAAATTCCTTGAAGTCGGACGTTTTGCCAGTATTGGGAATTGGTGGTTATGCGGTTCATATTCCATTTCACACAACCTGGGAACACGAAAAAATAAGTCACAAAGTAGAACATGCCAATTTTAAAACTTTTGAAAAAATTACCGAAGTTTTATCCATTTTATTAAAAGTTTAACCACTAATTCGCTAATTTGCTGAAACAATTTTATAAAATTCGCGAATTAGCGGTAAAATTATAATGAACCAAAAATTAAATATCGATACTTGGAACCGTAAAGAACATTATTTGTTTTTTAAACAAATGGAAGAACCCTTTTTTGGCATTACAACGACTATTGATTGTTCCAAAGGCTATTTAAAAGCTAAAGAACTTGGCGTTTCTTTTTTCAGCTTTTATCTTCATAAAGTATTAGTTGCTGTCAATAAAATCGAATGTTTTCGCTATCGAATTATAGAAAATGAAGTGTTTATTTTTGATCAAATTGATGCTTCAGCTACCATTATGCGAGAAGATAATTCTTTTGGATTTTCATTAATGGAATTTTCTGAAAACTTGAATGTATTTTCAGAAAATGTTTCCAAAGAAATAGAACGCGTTCGTCAAACTACTGGTCTTTTTACGAGAGATTTTGGTGAAAATTTAGTCCATTTTTCAACACTACCTTGGGTTAACTTCACATCGCTATCGCACGCCAGAAGTTTTACATTTCCAGATAGTTGTCCGAAAATTTCTTTTGGAAAAATAATGGATGAAAACGATAAAAAAACATTTTCTATGTCGATTCACGTACACCACGGATTGATGGATGGTTACGACGTTGGGCAATTTGTCAATCTGTTTCAAGAATTAATGAACCAATAATGCTACCAATTGCTTTTCATCCCATTTACAAACATCCTTTGCCTGCGGAACACCGTTTCCCCATGTTGAAATATGAACTACTTCCGCAACAATTACTACATGAAGGCACGGCCGAAAATTCAGATTTTTTTGAACCTGAAATAGCAGATTTAAAATACATATTCGCAGTTCATGAAAAAGAATATGTCAATCATTTATTACATCTTACATTAGATTCAAAATCAGCACGAAAAATTGGTTTTCCACTATCTGCTGAACTTATTGAAAGAGAACTACGCATTGCCAACGGAACTATTTTAGGTTCCGAAAAGTCTTTGCAAACTGGCATTTCATTTAATATCGCTGGAGGAACACATCACGCCTATTCAAATCGTGGCGAAGCCTTTTGTATGCTGAATGATCAAGCTGTTGGCGCACAATATTTATTAGATAAAAAATTAGCTTCTAAAATTTTAATTGTAGATCTCGATGTACATCAAGGGAATGGAACAGCAGAAATATTCTCAAATAATGCTAAAGTTTTCACTTTTTCCATGCATGGAAAAACAAATTATCCGTTCAAAAAAGAAACTTCAGATTTGGATATTGCCTTGGAAGATAATACTTCTGACGATTTATATTTATCTATATTAAATGAGACGTTTCCAAAACTCATAGAAAATCAAAAGCCCGATTTTATCTTTTATTTGGCAGGTGTCGATATTTTAGAAACCGATAAATTAGGAAAATTATCTTGTACAATTAATGGTTGCAGGAAACGGGATGAAATTGTTCTATCAGCTTGTAAAAAAATGCAAATTCCACTTCAGGTCAGTATGGGCGGTGGCTATTCACCAGAAATTAAAACAATAATCGAAGCCCACGCCAATACTTATCGAACAGCCAAACAAATTTTCGGATAAGTTTCGTTAAAAATCTATTAACTTAATAATTAGTTCTTTCAAACTTTGTAACTTTGTACTCCAATAACTCTTTAAGATAAAATTATGTACCCAGAAGAAATGGTAAAACCAATGCGTGACGAATTAGTCAACGTAGGTTTTCATGAATCACATACAGCACAAGATGTAGAAAATATAATTGCAAAAGAAGGAACGACACTAGTTGTAGTAAACTCTGTTTGTGGTTGTGCTGCTAGAAATGCACGTCCAGGAGCATCAATGAGTTTAGACAACAGTAAAAAACCAACAAATTTGGTGACTGTTTTCGCAGGTGTCGATAAAGAAGCGGTTGATGCAGCCCGAAAATTAATGTTTCCTTTTCCACCATCGTCACCAAGTATGGCATTATTCAAAAATGGAGAATTGGTTCACATGTTAGAACGCCATCATATTGAAGGTCGTCCAGCGGAATTAATTGCAGAAAATTTAAAGGACGCTTATAACGAATATTGCTAACAATATTTTAAAATGCAAATCTAAACCACGTTTTGCGTGGTTTTTTTATCTAAAAAAGTTATATTTGGCGCAAATTTCTAATAAAATGGAAAAAATAATATCGTATCCAATTTCAATTATTTACTATTTGTGTTTTATCACTTGTCTTTTGATATTTCATCCAATTCAATGGCTGTGTTTGAATCTTCTTGGATATCAAGCACACAAAAAAAGTGTTGATTATTTGAATTTTTGTTTGGTAAAATGTACTAATTTGTTAGGCACAACCTATCATTTTGAAAATATAAATTCGATTCCAAAAAACGCACCAATTATATTTGTAGCCAATCACCAAAGTATGTACGATATTATTGCAATTATTTGGTATTTGCGTCGTTTCCATGCCAAATTTGTAAGCAAAAAAGAATTGGGAAAAGGCGTGCCTAGTGTTTCTTTCAATTTGCGACACGGAGGTTCTGTACTTATTGACAGAAAAGATCCAAAACAAGCAATTGCAGCAATATCTGGATTATCAAAATATATAGAAAAAAATAAACGATCGGCAGTAATTTTCCCTGAAGGAACTAGAAGTAAAACAGGAATTCCAAAGAAATTTTCTGAAAGTGGACTCAAAATGCTTTGCAAATATGCACCATCTGCATATATTGTTCCTATTTCGATAAATAATTCTTGGAAAATGGTTAAATTTGGAAGTTTTCCAATGGGTTTGGGTAGCAGTCTAAAATTTATTATCCATCCGCCAATTGCGGTCAAAGATTTTTCTTTTGAAGAAATAATGATCCGCACAGAAAACGCCGTAGTAAAATCAATAAAATAAGAAATATTTTTGAGTTTTGTAAGTAATTGTAATTCTCAAATCCTAAATCCTAAATAAAAATGTCAACATATAATGTTCGCTTAGAGGTAATGAAATCATTGGAAAACAAAGTCAATGGATTTGTTGACCAATTTTTAATTCCTATTGAAAAAATTTGGCAACCCACAGATTTTTTGCCCAATTCAGAAAATGAAAACTTTTTTGAAGAAGTAAAAGAATTAAGAGAAATTGCCAAAGAATTGCCTTATGATTTTTGGGTAACCCTTGTGGGTGATACAATTACAGAGGAAGCACTTCCAACATATGAATCTTGGTTAATGGATGTTGATGGTGTGGGTCAAGTGGAGAACAATGGCTGGTCGAAATGGGTTCGCCAATGGACAAGCGAAGAAAATCGTCATGGCGATTTGCTCAATAAATACTTGTATTTATCTGGCAGAGTAAACATGCGAGAAATCGAAATAACGACCCAACATCTTATTGCCGATGGTTTCGATATTGGAACTGGTCGAGACCCTTATAAAAACTTCGTTTACACCAGTTTTCAGGAATTGGCAACCTATATTTCTCACAATCGTGTAGCTCAAATGGCCAAACAATATGGCGACAATAAATTATCAAAAATTTGCAAAATGATTGCAGGCGATGAAATGCGCCACCATCATGCTTACTCAGAATTTGTAACCCAAATTTTCAAGATCGATCCAAGCGAAATGCTGTTGGCTTTTAACCACATGATGAAACAAAAAATAGTCATGCCGGCACAATTTCTACGAGAATCTGGCGAAAAAATAAGCTCTGCATTTTTAAATTTTTCAGATTCAGCACAACGAATTGGAGTTTATACCGCCAACGATTATGTGGATATTATGCAAAAATTAATCGAAAAATGGGAAATTAGCGCCCTTTCTGGATTAACTGATGAAGCAGAAAAAGCTCGCGATTATCTAATGAAACTGCCTGCCAGAATGGCCAAAGTATCGGAAAGATTAATTATTCCAGTAGAATCGCAAATATTTAAATGGGTAGAACCAGCCATGGTAAGATAAAATTTTGGAGCACAACATTTGAGTTTCCTTTCAGCCATTTTCCCGCTTTCGCCTTTATCTTTTTTATGGGTTTATCCTTCGACAAGCTCAGGACAAAACCATAAAAAAGGATACCGGCTTAATCGGGGCTAAAAAGTAACTTTTGTCTTCTATTAAACTTTTTATTGTAGTTAATAAACATATAATATTCGTGAAAATTAGTGCAATTCGTGTCTATTTTCTACAATTACAATTTAATAAATATGCCAATAATAGAAAAAACAATATCATTTGTAAAGCAAAAACTAAAAAATGCCGAAGGCGGACACGATTGGTTTCACATAGAAAGAGTTTATAAAAATGCAATTCTTATTGCCAAAGAAGAAATTTGCGATGAAATTGTAGTGAAATTGGGCGCTTTGCTTCACGATATCGCTGACAGCAAGTTTCACAATGGCGATGAAACCGTTGGTCCAAAAATAGCACGTGAATTTTTAGAATCTGAAAATGTAGCCGAAAATATTATTGAACATGTGGTTAATATCATCAATAATATTTCATTTAAAGGTGGTAATTTCGAAAAAAAATTCAAATCAATCGAACTTGATATTGTGCAGGATGCTGACAGGCTCGATGCTATTGGCGCCATTGGAATTGCGAGAGCATTCAATTATGGAGGTTTTAAAAACAGACAGTTATACAATCCTGAAATAAAACCAAATTTGTCCATGTCAAAAGAGGAATACAAAAATTCTGAATCACCTACAATCAATCATTTTTACGAAAAATTGTTACTTTTGAAAAATAAAATGAATACAAAAACCGGAAAAAAAATAGCACAAAATCGACATGAATATATGGAAGCTTTCCTAACTCAATTCTATGATGAATGCAATGGGAAAAAATAATTGATCTGAACTATTTTAAATGAAACATTACAATTATATTTTTACAGGTTCGGGATTATCAGCTTTGATGGTTGTTTTTAAAATGATTCAATCTGAAAAATTCCAAGACAAAACTATTTTACTCATCGATGAAAATTCTAAAAAAACCAATGACAGAACTTGGTGTTTTTGGGAAAAATCAAATGGCGAATTTGATGTTGTTGTTTCCAAAAAATGGAATTCAGCATTGTTTGCCAATCAAAAATTCAGTCGTGAGTTAGATTTCGAACCTTATCAATACAAAATGATTCGCGGTTTGGATTTTTATAGTTATATTTTTGACACTATTTCAAAACAAGGAAATGTTACATTTCTCAATAAAAAAGTAATCGATTTTTCAGATTTAGATTCAAAAGTTGTAATAAAAACCGAAACAGAAAGCTTTACTTGCGACAAGCTTTTCAATAGCATTTACAACCCAGAAATTGTAAAATCGCAAAACAAATATCCATTATTATCACAACATTTTATTGGTTGGTTTGTCAAAACCAAAGCCGAAGTTTTCAATCCTGATCGAGCCACTTTTATGGATTTTTCCATTGAGCAAAAAGGCAATACAAAATTTATGTATGTTTTGCCAACTTCTACAACCGAAGCATTGCTTGAACCTACATTATTTTCTCATCATTTATTAAAAAAAGAGGAATATGAAGCTGAAATTCAACTTTATTTAAAAAAACTTGGTGTTTCAGATTTTGAAATAACAGAAAAAGAACAAGGCAATATTCCAATGACTTGTTATTTATTTTGGAAACATAATACAAAAAACATCATTAACATTGGCTCTGCTGGAGGTTGGACAAAAGCAAGCACGGGTTTTACATTCAGACACACCACAAAAAAAGCAAAAAAATTAGTTGATTTTATTCAAAAGAATTCAGATTTTAGAAAATTTCATAAAAAAGACAAATTTTGGTTTTATGATTTGTTGTTTTTGGATGTTTTAGATAAAAACAATGAGTTGGGCTCGAAAGTTTTTTCATCATTATTCAAAAAAGGAAATCCAAGTTTGGTTTTAAAATTTTTAGATCATGAAACTTCTTATTTGGAAGATTTTCAAGTCATGTTAAAATGTCCAAAAATTCCTTTTGTCAAAGCACTTTTAGGAAGAATTTTTAGGTTTTAAATTTTATTTTTAACAAATCAGTGTAAATCTGCAAAATCCGCGTCATCTGCGTTCCAAATCTTTCATAAACTATGAATTTTTTTTAATAAATAGTATTAAATTTGCCTCCATATATAAAAACAGTATGTTACAAATTGCATTCATCAGAGAAAATCAAGAAAAAGTAATTAAAGCGTTGGCAAAACGAAATATCGATGTCACAAAAACTGTTCGTGAAGTTGTATTTATCGACGAAAACCGTCGTGCTACCCAACTCGAAATGGACAATATATTATCTGAAACCAACAAATTATCCAAAGATATTGGCGATTTAATGAAATCTGGTGAAAAGTCAAAAGCCGAAATCTTAAAAGAAAAAGTGCATTCTTTAAAAGAAAAAAGCAAAGTTTTGTCCGAAAAAACCGATGCATATGCCAAAGAATTATTGGATAAACTATATTCATTACCCAACCTTCCAGCAGATCTTGTTCCAGAAGGCAAAACACCCGAAGAAAACCTAAACATTTTTGAAGAAGGTGAAATTCCTGTTTTGCACGGAAATGCATTACCACATTGGGATTTAATTAAAAAATATGATATTGTCGATTTTGAATTGGGAACTAAAATCACCGCGCCAGGATTTCCAGTTTATAAAGGAAAAGGAGCCAAATTGCAACGTGCCTTAATAGCCTATTTTTTAGATAAAAATACCGATGCTGGTTATACGGAATATCAAGTGCCACATTTGGTAAACGAAGCTTCTGCCTATGGAACGGGACAATTGCCTGACAAGGAAGGACAAATGTACCACGATGCCAAAGATGATTTGTATCTTATTCCAACTGCCGAAGTTCCTGTAACCAATATTTTTAGAGATGTGATTTTACAAGAAAATGAATTGCCAGTTCTAGCAACGGGTTATACACCATGTTTCCGCAGAGAAGCAGGTTCTTGGGGCGCTCATGTTCGGGGTTTGAACCGTTTGCATCAGTTTGATAAGGTCGAAATTGTACGCATCGAACATCCTGAAAAATCCTATGAAGCCTTGGAAGGAATGGTGGAACATGTGAAAAATATTTTGCAAGAATTAAAATTACCTTACAGAATTTTAAGATTGTGTGGTGGCGATATGGGTTTTGCATCGGCTATGACATATGACTTTGAAGTTTTTTCAACAGCTCAAGATCGTTGGTTGGAAATATCATCAGTGTCCAATTTTGAAACTTTTCAATCAAATAGATTAAAGCTTCGTTTCAAAGGGAAAGATGGCAAAATGAATTTGGCACATACTTTGAACGGCAGTGCTTTGGCTTTGCCTAGAGTTTTGGCGGGCATTTTAGAAAATTATCAAACACCAGAAGGTATTATAATTCCAGAAGTATTGAGAAAATATACTGGCTTCGATATTATAAACTAGAATATTAAATATTTCATAAAGTTGTAATCATACTTTCAAATAAGATTAAATTGGTACTCTAATAATGTGTGTAGTAAATACAAATTATAATGAAAAAAATAGTTTTTTTGATAGTTGTATTCATTGTTTTATTAAGTTGTAAAAAAGTTGATTTTGCAGAAAATACTGTAAAAAAAGATTTGAAATTCAACTCACCTTACGAGGCATTTTATGAAAACCTAGAAACGGGTAAAATAACCGATACTGTTTTGGTACAAAACAAAACGCAAGTTTTTGGTTGTGGAACTGCAGCTTATGAATATTTTGAAGAATTAAAAAAATCGGGTTTAGATAAATATTATGTAAAGTACAATGATGTTTTGAGCGATACTCTTATTGTAAACAAATTTGCAAAAAAGCATAATACAAAAATCTTATGGGTGACAAGAGGTAATGAAGGTGAAAAAATGGAGTTATTAGATCCTATTATACATAAAAAGGCTAACTTAGAAAAAAGACTTTGGGCAACAAAAAACTTTATTAAATTTTCAGAAAATCCAATTACTATGGACGCTGTAACAATATATTATAGCATAGCTTACCCTATTGAAAAGAAATATTATGCCAAAGAATACAAAGTTTCTAGAGTAAATGAAAACTGGAAAAGTACTAAAATAAGCACTGAAAAATCTGAAATCAAAGATTTTGAAAATGCTTATTATCCTTTTTAAAAAAAGATTTTAAAGTAACAATGAAAAACTTTTTCACCTATATATATTTATTTTTTTCTGTAATTGGTTTTTCGCAACCAATTACAGCAATATCTGACTCATCAAATAGTAGACCCAACGAACAATTAGCTCAAAATTATTTTGATAGAGGAGAATTTGGCAAAGCAATTATAATATTTGAAAGTTTGGTAAAAAACCAACCCAATAACTACGTTTATTTTCAAAAGCAAGTGGCTTGTTACCAACAATTAGTCATGTTTGATAAAGCAGAAACCGTAATTTTGGCAAGAATAGAAAAAACAAGACAGCCTAATTTATATATCGAACTAGGATACAATTATCAATTACAAAAAGACAATCAAAAAGCAAATAAATATTACAAACTAGCACTTGAAAAGGTCAAAGAAAATCCAAATAATGTCTTTACTGTAGCACGAGATTTCGAGCAAAAAGTATTGATAAATGAGGCTATTGAAGCTTATAATTTGGGAAGTATTGGGAATCCAAATGCAAATTTTGAATATCAAATTGCACTTTTGCAAGGTCAATTGGGGAAAACAGATCTAATGATAGAAACTTTGATTGATTATGCATATAAAAATCCAATGAATTTGCCATTGGTTCAAAACCAGTTGACACGTTTTATTGCAGACGATTCCCAAAAACAATTTTCGGAAACACTAAAAAAATCTCTTTTAATAAAAACTCAAAAAACACCAGATGTTTTTTGGAATCAATTCATGAGTTGGTTTTTTGTACAACAAAAAGAATATGGAAAAGCTTTTATTCAGGAAAAGGCTATTTTCAAACGCAATCCAGAATACTTTGTCAATATTGTCAATTTGGCAAGATTGTCCATTCAAGAAAACGATACAGAAACAGCTCGAATAATTCTCGATTATATTTTACTAAACACCACAGATATTGAACTTCAAATGGAAGCCAATTATCAAATTTTAAATTTAGATATTGAAAAAGCTTCAACGATTGAATATCCTAAAATTCATGAAAAACTCAATTTATTGCTGAAAGAATATGGTATTTCGCCATATTCTTTAAAATTACAAATTTTAAAAGCACATTTTGAATCCTTTTATTTAAAAGAATTTGAATCTTCCAAATCAATTTTAAATGAAGCATTAAATTTGCAACTCAATAATTATCAGCGAGCAGAAGTAAAAATGGAATTGGCTGATGTTTTGCTTTTAGACCAAAAATTCAACCAAGCCATTATTTATTATGCTCAAATTGAAGACGATTTAAAAAATGATGAGATTGCACATGAAGCCAGTTTCAAAATGGCAAAAGCCAGCTATTTTAAATGCGATTTTGATTGGGCATTGAAACAATTTAAAGTTTTAAAATCATCTACATCGCAACTCATTGCAAACGATTCAATGGAATTATTTCTATTAATTAATGACAATACAGTAGAAGACAGCACGCAAGTAGCTTTGAAGAAGTTTGCCAAAGCTGACTTTTACAAATACCAAAACAAAAACCAAGAAGCTTTGCAAGATTTTAAAACTATTTTAGCACAACACAAAGGCGAAAGTATAGAAGATGTATCGATGCTTAGAATAGGGCAACTATATGAAAAAACAAATAATTTTCAAGAAGCATTAAATTATTATCAGCAAATAATCGATACTCATTCTGATGGAATATATGTAGACGAAGCTTTGTTTTTTTCGGCAGAAATCTACAGAAAAAATTTGTTAGATACCGAAAAGGCAAAATCAAATTATGAAAAAATAATATTCAAACACGAGGACAGTATTTACTTTGTAGAAGCCAGAAATAATTTCAGGAAACTTCGCGGAGATACCAATCTATAATTCGATTATTAGATTGTTAGATTATTCGATTCTTCGTAAAATAAATAATCTAACAATCGAATAATCGAATAATTTAACAATCGAACAATCCACAAATATGATAATATACAACGTAACAATCAACATTCACGAAAGTGTCCACGACCAATGGATGACTTGGATGCAAGAAAAACATATAAAAGAAATTTTAGCCACTGGAAAATTCACATCAGCTAGAATGGTCAAGGTTCTAATTGAAGAAGAAATGGGAGGAACAACCTATTCAATTCAATACACCACAGACAGTAAAGAAACTTTAGAAAAATATTATAAAGAAGATGCCCCAAGTTTCCGTGAAGAAGGAATAAAACTTTTTGGTGACAAAATGTTGGCTTTTAGAACAGAGTTGGAATTGATTTCGGAACATTAAATAAAGATTATTTGATTATTCGATTTTTCGAACAATGAAATAATCAAACAATCGATTATGGAAGCAGTAAAAGCAAAAAAACACCTCGGGCAACATTTTCTCAAAGATGAAAGCATCGCAAAAGCGATAGCCGATACTTTAAATCTGGAAGGTTACTCAGACATTTTAGAAATAGGGCCAGGAATGGGGGTTTTGACAAAATATTTGTTAGACAAACCAATTAATACTTATGTGATTGAGATCGACAAAGAATCTGTGGTATATTTAAACGACAACTATCCAAAACTTAAAGATAAAATTATTTGCCAAGATTTTTTGAAATACAATATCAATGAAATTTTCGAAGGCAAACAATTCGCTATCATTGGCAATTTCCCATACAACATTTCTACTCAAATTGTTTTTCGGGCTTTAGAATATCGGAACCAAATTCCAGAATTTTCAGGTATGTTTCAAAAAGAAGTAGCCCAACGCATATGCGAGAAGAAAGGAACTAAAGCTTACGGAATTTTATCGGTTTTGGTTCAAGCATTTTACGATGCTGAGTATTTATTCACCGTTGATGAAACTGTCTTTATTCCGCCACCAAAAGTAAAATCGGGCGTACTTCGTTTGCGTAGAAAAGAAAATTATGCTTTACCTTGTGGAGAAAAATTATTTTTCACTGTCGTAAAAACTGCTTTTCAACAACGTCGAAAAACTTTGCGCAATAGTTTAAAAACACTAAATTTGTCCGACAATTTGCGGGAACATGAAATTTTCAATCTTCGCCCTGAACAACTCAATGTAGCCCAATTTATAGAATTGACACAAAAAATAGAAGCCGATGGAATTTAAAATCAGCAAAGACCTAATAAAAGAATTAGAGCAACTTATTGAAAGTAAAAACAATTCCCAGCTTGAAGTTTTGCTAAATGATTTGCATCATGCTGACATTGCCGAAATTCTAGATGAGCTAGATTTTGATGAAGCTACTTATATTTTTCGACTTTTAGATTCAGAAAAAACAGCCGAAATTATACTTGAACTTGAAGACGATTTGCGGGAAAATATATTGAATCGCTTGTCTCCAAAAGAAATTGCCGAAGAGCTAGACGAACTGGAAACCAATGATGCCGCCGATATTATTGCAGAACTTTCTAAAAGCAAAAAAGAAGAAGTAATATCTGAACTTCAAGATGTTGAACATGCCAAGGACATTGTTGATTTATTACGATACAAAGAAGATACAGCAGGTGGAATCATGCACAAAGAACTCGTAAAAGTTTACGAAAATTGGAATGTCCTTACCTGCATAAAAGAAATGCGCATTCAGGCTGAAAATATTTCTCGAGTACACTCTATCTATGTTGTAGATGAACATGACAAATTATTGGGTAGATTATCGTTGAAGGATTTACTTACAACTTCTGCAAAAACGCCAATTAGTGAAGTTTATATCCGAAAATTGAATTCAGTAATGGTGGATACTGAAGATATTGAGGTAGCGAGAATCATGCAAAAATATGATTTAGAAGCCATTCCTGTTACCAACGAGTTAGGACGTTTGGTTGGCCGCATCACTATTGATGATATTCTTGATGTAATAAAAGATGAAGCCGACAAAGATTACCAATTGGCGGCTGGTATAACACAAGATGTAGAAGCAAACGACAGTGTACGAGAACTCACAAAAGCAAGATTACCTTGGTTACTTATTGGTATGTGTATAGAAATTGTGGCATCGTACATATTGAAAAGTAACGAAATGACCATGCGTACCTATTTTACTTTAATGATTTTTGTTCCACTACTATCTGCAACAGCTGGAAACGTTGGAGTACAAACATCGGCAATAGTTGTACAAGGATTGGCAAACGGAACACTCAAACAATTTTCAAGAAATTATTTTTCAAAAGAACTTACCGTGGCACTTATTTCTGGAACTATAATTTCTTTGCTATTACTAGCTTATCATTCCATAATGTATCCTGAATATTTAATTGTAGGTGTAGCTATAGCCATATCTATAATAGTTGTTATCCTTTTTGCAGCAACACTCGGAATATTGGTGCCGTTTTTCTTGCATAAAAACAAAATAGATCCAGCAATTGCCACTGGCCCTTTTGTTACTACTACTAACGATGTTTTTGGAATAATTATATATTTCACCGTAGCCAAATTGATTTTAGGATTCTAGAATAAAACTTTTTTCTAGTTAACAAGATTATTCTAAGTTTTATACATTTGTAGCAAGCAAATTAAAAATGAAAAAATCAATTACTATATTACTGCTGTTTTTTTTAACTTCTATACAAGCGCAAATCAAAATGATAACACCACCCTATTTAAAAAAAGGCGATACCATTGCCATAGTTGCTACAGCTCGCAAAAATATTGATGACAATTTAAAATTTGCTACAGATTTACTAAATAGTTGGGGGTTGAATGTAAAAATTGGTAGTACAATTGGATTGGATTTAAACCAATTGGCAGGAACTGATGCACAACGGGCTCAGGATTTTCAAGATCAAATGGACAATTCAAATATTAAAGCCATCTGGTGTGTTCGTGGTGGTTATGGTACGGTTCGAATGATTGATTTATTGGATTTCACAAAATTTAAAGTAAATCCAAAATGGATTATTGGTTTTAGCGATGTAACTGTTTTGCACAATCATCTCAACACAATGGGTTTCAAATCTATTCACGGAATAATGCCTGTAAGTTCCAAAGCAACAGAAGAAGCAAAGGAATCCTTAAGAATTTCTTTATTCGGAGAAAAATTAAAATATGAAATCGATAGCCATGCGATGAACAGAATGGGAAAAGCTTCTGGTGAATTGGTTGGTGGAAATTTATCTATTCTATACAGTTTAATGGGTTCAAAATCTGCCATAAATTGCGATGATAAAATTCTTTTCATGGAAGATCTTGACGAATATTTGTATCATATTGATAGAATGATGATGAATCTTCGACGAAATGGTTGCCTTGAAAGCATTAAAGGAATTATAGTTGGTGCGATGACAAAAATGAAAGACAACGACATTCCTTGGGGAAAAGATGCGCTTCAAATTATTGAAGATGTGACTAAAAAATATAATATTCCAATCATATACGATTTTCCAGCTGGACATATTTCAGACAATCGTGCTTTAATTATGGGAAATAAAATTTCCATTACTGTTGATCCTATTTGCAGTAAAGTTGCTTTTGAATAGATTTTTAGATTGTTCAATTTTACTTATTCTAATATTCTAAAAATCGAATAATCTAAATAATGGCAGAACACAACGATTTAGGCAAACTAGGAGAGGAATTATCAGTTGAATTTCTTCAAAAAAAAGGATATCATATTCTAGAAACCAACTGGACTTTCCAAAAGGCCGAGGTTGATATTATTGCACAAAAAGAAAATATTCTTGTTGTTATTGAAGTAAAAACCAGATCTTCCATAGATTTTGGATCACCACAAGATTTTGTGAAACCCGCAAAAATTCAACTTTTGGTTAAAGCCATTAATGAATATGTAATTTCAAACGATTTAGATTTAGAAATTCGATTTGATATTATTGCCATATCCAAAGAAGGCAAGAATTTTAATATTGAACATTTGGAGGATGCTTTTTATTATTTTTAATTAAATTCCCAAATTCATTTTTTGTTCTAATTGTGTAATATGTTCTATAATATTGCGATTTTTAAGTATTTTACATTTATTTAATCCCAAAATAAAAACAAAAATTCACTACTAATTCATTCATTTTTTAAAAAATACATACTTTTTTAAAAAATATTTAGCGAATAATGCAAAAAATAAATACATTTGCTTTCAAATTACCAAACCAAAAAAACCAAATTTTATGAAAAAACTATTCCTTAGTTTATCCATTGTTGCTTGTGGATATTTGCAAGCACAATCTGACAAGTATTGGTCTGTTCACACAGAAACCACCAATAAAATAATTGCAAAAGACAAAGCGGTTGCAAGATTATCGTTTCCCAAAGCATTCGATTTGTATGATTTGAATACAGATGTTTTAAGAAATGCCTTATTTTCAACACTAAAAAATTCTAATCAAAAATCTGTAATTATTTCACTGCCAAACACCGAAGGGAAATTTGAACAGTTTGAAATGGTTGAAGCATCCAATTTTGAACCAGCTTTGCAAGCAAAATTCCCTGAAATTAGAGCTTATTCAGGAAAAGGAATTACAGATAAATACGCTACAGTAAAACTTAGTTTTTCTCCACAAGGAATACAAACTATGGTTTTTAGGTCAGACAAAGAAAATGAGTTTATGGAACCATATTCTCAAGATCATAAAGTGTATGCCGTTTTTAGATCAAACAGAGAAAAAGGCAAACTGCCTTGGACTTGCTCGACAGACGATCATGAATTGGTGTCAAACTTAAGCTCTCAATTGCCAAACACATACAAATCAAGTTCAGCACAATTAAAAACCATGCGTTTGGCACAATCCTGCAATGGTGAATATGCAGCTTTTTTTGGAGCTTCGACTGCTGGAAATGCAAGCGATCAATCAAAAGTTTTAGCTGCTTTCAATGCTACATTAACTCGTTGCAATGGTGTATATGAAAAAGATTTGGCTTTGCACTTAAATCTTATTGCAAACACCACAAGTGTTATATTTTACAATGCTGCAACAGATCCATATTCAACTACATTGAGCCAATGGAACGGTCAATTGCAAACTACACTAACCAATACAATTGGTGCAGCAAATTATGACATTGGTCATATGTTTGGTGCATCTGGTGGAGGCGGAAATGCAGGTTGCATAGGTTGTGTGTGTGATGCCGCCAAAGGTTCTGGAATTACATCTCCTGCTGATGGTATTCCGCAAGGAGATAATTTTGATATTGATTATGTTGTACATGAAGTGGGTCATCAATTGGGTGGAAACCATACTTTTTCAAATAGCAACGAAGGTTCTGGCGTGAGTAAAGAAGTAGGTTCTGGTGTAACCATTATGGGATATGCAGGAATTACTGCTCAAGATGTTGCCCCACATTCAATAGACATCTATCATGAAGCTACAATTGCACAAATTCAGGCCAACTTAGCAACCAAAACTTGTCCAGTAAGTACTTCAATTTCTGCCAATAATGCTACGCCTGTAGTAAATGCTGGATCAGATTTTACTATTCCAAAAAGCACACCATTTATGCTTACAGGCGTTGCAACAGATGCCAATACTGGCGATGCATTAACTTATTGCTGGGAACAAAATGACGACGGCGGTTCTCAAACGGGTGCCAATAGTGTAGCAAGAGCAAACAAAACTATTGGGCCAAACTGGAGAACTTGGAATCCATCTGTTTCACCAACAAGAATTTTTCCTATTATGGCATCCGTGATTGCAAACTCCGCTACGACATCTGGAACAGGAAATGAAATTATTGCTGTAGAAGCATTGAGTTCTGTAGCCAGAACATTAAATTTCAGACTGACTGTGAGAGATAACGCTTCTTATAGTTCAGTGGCGCCCATAAAAGTTGGTCAAACCAATTTTGATGATACAGTAATTACTGTAAACGCAACCGCTGGTCCTTTTACAGTAAGCTCTCCAAACACTGCGGTATCTTATGCTGGTGGAAGTTCACAAACCATTACTTGGGATGTATCTGGAACAACTGCAAATGGCGTAAATTGTGCCAACGTTGATATTCTTTTGTCTACCGATGGTGGAAATACTTTTGGAACAATATTACTTTCAGGAACTCCAAACGATGGAACCGAAGCAATAACTATTCCAAATACGCCAGGAACAACCAATAGAATCATGATAAAAGGAACTGGACATATATTCTTCGATATTTCAAATGCCAACTTTACAATTGGAGCAGGAAGCACAGATACTGTTGCTCCATCAGCTCCAACAAGTTTAATTGCATCTGGAACCACTCAAACTACAACTAATTTATCTTGGAATGCATCCACAGATAATGTTGCGGTAACTGGATATGATGTTTATAGAGGATCTACATTATTAACTACTGTAGCAACTACTTCTTATACAGCAACAGGATTAACTGCATCAACAGCTTATGATTTTACTGTAAAAGCAAAAGATGCAGCAGGGAATGTTTCTGGATTGAGTAACACTGCAACTGTGGCTACATTAGCGCCAGCTATAGATACAACTGCTCCTGCTGCACCAACAAATTTGACTGCTTCTGGGACTACAGCTACGACCACAAATTTATCTTGGACAGCCTCTACTGATAATGTAGCGGTTACAGGTTATGATGTGTACAGAGGAACTACATTGTTAACTACAGTTAACACAACAACTTACACTGCCACTGGATTAACAGCTTCTACAGCTTATAGTTTTACTGTAAAAGCAAAAGATGCTGCTGGAAATATTTCTGCCGAAAGCAATATTGCAAGTGTCACAACATTGGCTCCGACAACAGTTACTTATTGTACTTCCGCAAGTACAAACACGAACGATGAAAGAATTGGGAAAGTAGTTTTCGGAACCATTAATAATACTTCAACAGGAACTGCAGGATATGAAAATTTCTCATCGCAATCAACAAATGCTACTAGAGGAACGGCTTACACTATAACAATTACTCCAACATGGACTGGAACTGTTTATAATGAAGGCTATGGAGTGTGGATTGATTACAATCAAGATGGAGATTTTGCAGATGCGGGAGAACTAGTTTTCTCTAAAGCAGCTTCAAAAACGACACCAGTTTCTGGAACATTTACTATTCCAACTACTGCAACATTGGGCGCGACAAGAGTTAGGGTTTCTATGAGATATAATGCTGTTCCAACTTCATGCGGATCATTTACCTATGGTCAAGTGGAAGATTACACGGTAAATATAGTATCAACATTAAAAGAAAATATTCAATCTGTATCAAATACAATTGCTTTTAAATTGTATCCAGTTCCAGTAAAAGAGAATATTTTAAACTTATCGGGTCTTGAAAAAGAGTCAACTTTTAAAATATTCAATTTATTGGGACAAGAATTGACAAATGGAAAAATTGATAATAATGTTATCAATGTAGGCAGGCTTGCAGCTGGAAACTACATTATAGAGGTTTCAAATGAAGATGGTGTGAAAGCGCAACGTTTTATAAAAGAATAATTAAATATTTATGTTGAACATAAAATCCCATTCGTATCTTGCGAATGGGATTTTTAAGTTTAAATTCAAATAATACTTTAAACCAAACGTTTAATTAATACGTATATCTAGCTTTATCTTAAAAATGATTACTAAAAAAAGTAACATCCCTATAAAAATACTACTCAGCTATTTGGCTTTGTCATTGCTCGCTTTTATTGTGGGTTGGATATTGTATTCTGAAAATAAAGTTTTTTATAATACCGAAAGTAAAATTTCCAACGACAAAACTAAAATTCTAAAAGTCAGCAATTTACTTTCCAATTTATACAAAACTGAAAGTTTGGCTAGACAAACCATACAGTCAAATTCTGAAATAGATTTTGATAATTACAAAAAACAGACAGATTCGCTTAAAACTGAAATAGATTCTTTGAAATTATCGGTTACAACTCAGTATCAAAAAACTTTATTGGATAGTTTAAAATATTTGTTGGGTACAAAAACGGCAAATATTTTACAACTCAAATCAATAAAAAATAAAGCAAATAGCGAGGTTTCTGTTAAAAATGCTATTAACAATTTAACCAGAATGGAGCTTTCTTTGAGTAAACTTCGAGTAGAAGATTTGGTGAAAAATCCATCTTCTATGGGAAGTTACCAACTCAATGTATTGAAAAAATATGTATCGGTTTTAAATCAAAATATACCAGATGATAGCACCAATACTTTAAGCAAAAGAGCATCAGATTCCATATTATTAGCATCCAAAACATTGCTAAATAATGTAAAAAAAGAAACAGCTAAAAGAAAAATTGCTGCTAGCATTGAAGAAAATAAACTCCTAGAAAATGAATTTTCAATATCCGAACAATCTAGAAAAATATTGAATATTATTGAACAAGAAATTATCTTGAATAACACCAAAAACGATTTTGAAAAAGAAAATTCTTTGAGGAAAACCAATAATATTGTTACTATAGCGGCAATAATTGGGTTAGTATTGACTTTGTTTTTCTCGATATTAATTATAAACGATTTCTCCAAAACCGAATCTTACAAAACGCAATTAGAAATTGCAAATACCAAAACTAAAACTTTACTTAAAAACAGGGAACAATTAATAAGTACAGTTAGCCATGATTTAAAAACGCCTTTGAGCACTATAGTTGGCTACGCAGAACTTTTGGGAAATTCAGAATTGAACAAAAAGCAATCCTATTTCACCCAAAACATAAAAGGTTCTTCTGAATATATTTCAAAATTAGTTCAAGATTTACTCGATTTTACCCAAATTGAAGCAGGGAAAATTGCCATTGAAAGCATTTCATTTTCCTTAAATGAAATATTAAATGATGTTGCTAAAAGTATACAATCTATTTACAGTCATAAAAATATTGAACTGATAATAAACTTAGATAAAAAATTAGAAAATAAAATTATTGGAGATCCATTCAGATTAAGACAAATTTTATCGAATATAATTGGAAATGCCTACAAATTTACAGAATCTGGCATTATAAAAATCGACGCTGAGGTGATTAGTGATGCCTCATTTATTCTCATTAAAGTTAAAGATTCTGGAATTGGAATTCATGAAAAAAACCAAGAATTAATTTTTCAAGAATTTACACAGGCAGACGAAAACATTGAAAAAAAATATGGTGGAACTGGATTGGGACTGACCATTTCCAAAAAAATCATTGAAATTCTAGGAGGCAAATTGACACTTCAAAGCACTTTTGGCCAAGGAAGTGTTTTTAATATTCAAATACCATTAAAATATGACGTTTCAGTACACACTCAAAAACAAGTGCAAGTTTTAAACAATAAAATTTTAACAGCTGTAATTCTTGATGATGATTTAAATTTATTAAACCTAACCGCTGAGGTTTTGAAACAAAACAATTACAATGTTTTGAAATTTACAAATGCCACTGATGCTTTGGAAGCTATTAAAAATGAACCTTTTGACATTTTAATTACAGATATTCAAATGCCAAATATTGATGGTTTTGAATTTATATCTTTGTTAAAAAATTCAAAGTCAAACTATAAAAATCAACCTGTAATTGCTCTTACGGGAAGAACCGATTTAGCTACTGAAATTTATATGATAAGAGGCTTTGATGCAGTAATCAATAAACCATATACTCCAAAAAATCTTATAGCAATTATTGATGCAATCATTAATAAATCAGAAATTATTAATCCAATTATTCACGAAGTTAAAGAATATGATTTTGAACAAGTTTATAATTTAGACAATTTAAAGGAATTTTTACCTAATAAAGAAAATGCATTGGAAGAAATAATTTCTATATTTATTTCAGATACAAATCAAAACTTATTAAATCTTAAAAATGCTATTTCTAATAAAAACATGGATCAAGTAAAAGAAATTAGCCATAAAATGGGTCCTATGTTCAAACAAATTAATGCATTTGAAGTAAGCACAATCCTAGATAAATTTGAAAATAATGAAATGAGAACAATAGAATTACGAGATGATTTTGAGAAATTAGAAACTAAAATTAAAAACCTTTTAGCACTTATTGAGCAGGAAATACATTAGTTCAAATTGTACAATGACAATTTATTGTACAAGGTTTTTCTGTTAATTTTAAGCAGTTTAGCAGCTTCAGACTTGTTGTTTTTTGTTTTGGTCAAAGCATTAATTATAGTGTCTTTTTCATTTTCTGACAGTGAAAAATCGTCTTGATGATTATTGGCTATTTGAAAAATTTCAGGAGGAAGAACATTTTTTTCAATAAAATCTCCTTTAGATAAAAGTGTTGCTCTTTTAATAATATTTTGTAATTCTCTTAAATTACCTGGCCAATTGTAGTTTTCAAAAATACTTAAAACTTCTTTTGAAAAACCAATAATATTCTTGTTTAATTGATGGTTCGCTTTTTCGAGAAAAAAATCCGCAAAAACCATTAAATCGCCATCTCTTTCTGTTAGTGATGGTGATTGAATAGAAAATTCATTTATTCTATGATACAAATCTTCTCTAAAGTTTCCATTTTTTACTGCTTCGCGCAAATCTTCGTTTGTTGCAGTAATTATTCTAATGTCTACTTCAATTTCTTTATTGCTTCCAACTGGTTTTATTTTTCTTTCTTGCAATGCTCTCAATAATTGGATTTGATTTTCATAAGACAAATTTCCAATTTCATCAAGAAATATAGTTCCCATATTGGCTGCTTCAAAGTATCCAATCTTGTCGTTTATTGCACCCGTAAAAGAGCCTTTTAAGTGACCAAAAAATTCGCTGGCAGCCAATTCTTTGGGAATAGCACCACAATCAACTGCTATAAAGTTATTGTTTTTTCTATTGCTTTTTTCGTGTATGCTTTTTGCGATGACTTCTTTTCCAGTACCACTTTCTCCAACAATTAAAACAGACATATCTGTTGGACTGACCAATTGAATATATTCGGCTAATTTTTTTGAAGCATTTGATATTCCTAAAACAAAATCGTTTTTTATTTCAGGTTTTACTTTTAAAACTGTTGGAGTAACTACAGTAGATTGGTTGCTTTTTTCGATAACATTTTCGATAACTAGCAAAACTTCTTCTGGATTAAAAGGTTTTGAAATATAATCCGAAGCACCATTTTTAATTGCTTTGACTGCAGTATTCACGTCAGAATAACCAGTCATTAGAATAACTGGAATATTGGGAAATGTTATTTTTAGTTCAGACATAAGTGCAATTCCATCATAATTTGGAAGCCTTAAATCTGTGATTATCAAATCAAATTTTTCAGATTTTATACTATTTTTTGCTTCTTCCGCAGAAAATGTTGCAGTGACAGCATATCCTTTTCGAGTAAGAAATTTTTCTAACATCTTACAAAATGCAACATCGTCTTCTATTAATAAAATCTTAATCATTAAATCTAAACTTTATTGCTAAGTTAGAGCTAATCTAATTAAAATGTCTTAATTTTTTCGTAAAAAAAAGAGAGATTGAATGAACAATCCCTCTTTCGAAACAAAATTATAAGTCCCCTAAACTTATTTTTTCAACCAATTCCCTTGAGCATCGGCATAAACAGTAGCTTTTTGATCTCCAACAGCTATGTCCATTTTATATTCTTTTTTGTCGTTTACATAAGCTTTAGTTACCGTTGCATCTGGATATCCAGCTTTTAACGAAGTTTTTAAAGCTTCTGGCAATTCCTCAGATTTTACCTCTTTGTAATTTTCTTGACTCGACTTTGAAGTTGCCTCAGTTGTAGTAACTTTGGTTTCTTTAGTCGTTTTAGCTTCCTGTGCAAATGTTGAGATGCTACCCAATAATATTGCTGATAAAATTAATTTTTTCATGATTGTGGATTTTAATAGTTTATAACTTCAATACTATAAGTAAATATCGTACCAGTAAATTAAAATATATTTAATCATTGAAAATCAAATAGTTAAGATTTTTAATTTTATAAAATATATTCTAAATGTGTAGAATTTTATAAATAAGTGTGTAATAGTTATACATATCATACTCAAAACATTCCTTCTAAAAAATCTACTTAAAAAAAATCCCACCTCAATTTGAATTGGGTGGGATTTAAAACTTCGATTTCAAAAACTTACTCTTGAGGTTTCATTTTGAAAGTATCCATAAATGCGGTAGTATAATTTCCAGCAACATAATCAGGTTCATCCATTAATTGTCTGTGAAATGGTATGGTTGTTTTTATTCCTTCAATTACAAATTCATCCAAAGCTCTTTTCATTTTATTGATGGCTTCCTGACGTGTTTGCGCAGTCGTAATTAACTTGGCAATCATAGAATCGTAATTTGGTGGAATGGTATATCCTGCATAAACATGCGTATCTAAACGGACTCCGTGTCCGCCCGGCGAATGCAATACTGTAATTTTTCCTGGTGATGGACGAAAATCATTGTAAGGATCTTCAGCATTAATACGACATTCTATAGCATGCAATTGTGGTAAATAATTTTTACCAGAAATTGGAATTCCGGCTGCCACCATAATTTGTTCGCGAATCAAATCATAATCTATAACTTGTTCCGTTATAGGATGCTCAACTTGAATGCGCGTGTTCATTTCCATGAAATAGAAGTTTCTGTGTTTATCCACTAAAAATTCTACTGTTCCTGCGCCTTCATATTTTATATATTCCGCAGCTTTTACTGCGGCTTCTCCCATTTTTTGACGAAGCTCATCGGTCATAAATGGCGATGGTGTTTCTTCTGTTAATTTTTGATGACGGCGTTGTACAGAACAGTCTCTTTCAGATAAATGACAAGCTTTTCCATAGGCGTCTCCAACTACTTGAATTTCTATGTGGCGTGGTTCTTCAATTAATTTTTCCAAATACATACCATCGTTTCCAAAAGCTGCTGCCGATTCTTGACGAGCGCTTTCCCAAGCTTTTAATAAATCTTCTTGTTTCCAAACTGCTCGCATACCTTTTCCACCACCACCAGCTGTTGCTTTTAGCATGACTGGATATCCAAATTCTGAAGCGATTTGTTCTGCTTGTTCGTATGATTCCAAAATTCCTACAGATCCAGGAACACATGGAACACCAGCTTCAATCATAGTGGATTTTGCAGAGGCTTTGTCGCCCATTCTATCAATCATTTCTGGCGAAGCACCAATAAATTTGATTTTATGCTCTTGGCAGATTTTTGAAAATTTTGAATTTTCAGATAAAAATCCATATCCAGGATGTATTGCATCGGCATTTGTAATTTCTGCTGCTGCAATAATATTTGACATTTTTAAATAAGACAAATTGCTTGGTGGCGGTCCAATACAAACTGCTTCATCAGCAAATTTTACGTGTAAGCTTTCGGCATCAGCAGTAGAATATACAGCTACTGTTTTAATGCCCATTTCTTTGCAGGTTCTTATTACACGAAGTGCAATTTCGCCTCTGTTGGCTATTAATATTTTTTTAAACATAGTTTTTGAAATTACGAATTAAAAATTACGAATTACGAATTAAAAATAATTTGAAAGATATTTTCAATTCGTAATTCGTAATTTTTAATTGATTAAGAAGGGTCTACTAAGAATAATGGTTGATCAAATTCTACAGGTGAAGAATCGTCAACCAAAATTTTAACTATTTTTCCTGAAACTTCAGATTCAATTTCGTTGAATAATTTCATGGCTTCTATAACACATAAAACATCTCCTTTAGAAATTACACTTCCTACTTCTACAAACATTGGTTTGTCTGGAGATGGTTTTCTGTATAATGTTCCAATAATTGGCGATTTTACCGTTACATATTTTGAACTATCATCAGCCATAGGCACTACCACTGCTTCTGAAGTTACCTGAGCAATTTGCTGAGGAGCTACTGCTTGTTGCAACATATTTTGTTGTGGCATTTGTTGTACATAGGTTGTTTCAGTACTACCTTCTAATGTTGTTCTAATGGTGATTTTTACATCGCCAGTTTCTAATTTTACTTCAGCAACACCTGAGTTTGCTACAAATTTAATTAGATTTTGAATTTCCTTTAAATCCATAATATGTAAGTTTAAGTTATATTTTATTTTTACTCTTTTTTATTGTAAGCCCATTTTAAATAAATTGATCCCCAAGTGAATCCACCACCAAAAGCTGCAAATATTAAATTATCACCTTTTTTAAGTTGATCTTCAAAATCGCTTAATAAAAGTGGCAACGTTGCAGAAGTAGTGTTTCCATAACGTTGTATATTTAATAAAACTTTCGATTCGTCAAGATTCATGCGTTGTGCAGTGGCATCAATAATACGTTTATTGGCTTGATGTGCTACTAGCCAATTTATATCATCGTGAGTCAAATTATTGCGTTCCATAATTTTTTCACTTACATCTGCCATTCCAGAAACGGCGTATTTGAATACGGTTTTTCCATCTTGAATTACAGTATGCTGACCATTTTCGACAGTTTCCTTAGAAGCTGGCAATATAGAACCTCCAGCATCAATTTTTAGATATTCTCTACCCAATCCGTCAGATCTTAAATATTCATCTTGCAAGCCTAAACCTTCTGTGTTGGGTTCAAACAAAACAGCACCAGCTCCGTCTCCGAAAATGATGCAGGTGGCACGATCTGTATAGTCGATTATCGATGACATTTTATCGGCACCTATAAGTAATACTTTTTTGTAACGCCCAGATTCAATGTAAGCAGAAGCAGTTGACATTCCGTATAAAAAACTGGAACAGGCTGCTTGCAAATCGTAAGCGAATGCGTTTATGGCACCAATTTGACTAGCTACAAAAACTCCAGTTGAAGCCACTGGCATATCTGGCGTTGTGGTTGCCATAATTACCATATCAATATCTGCTGGGTTTATTCCAGATTTTTGAATCAAATCTTTAGCAGCTTTGATAGCCATAAAAGATGTTCCTTTTCCTTTTTCTTTTAGAATTCTTCTTTCTTTAATTCCTGTTCTGGTGGTTATCCATTCATCATTGGTATCGATCATGGTTTCTAAAACCTGATTGGAGAGTACAAACTCGGGGACGTATGCGCCAACGGCAGTAATTGCGGCAGTAATTTTGTTCATAAAGTTCAAATATCCGTCTTTAAAATTTAAATTTTAAAGGCTATGAAGTTACAAAAAATCTTTAAATGAAAGGTTTTTTCAGCTAATTTTTATTTTCGGTTATACTCAACAAAAAAACTCTCACACTGTGAGAGTTGGATTTTTATACAAAAAATGTATTAAGCAACAGCTGTTTGCTTATCAATAACTACTTGACCTCTGTAGTACATTTTACCTTCGTGCCAGTAAGCTCTGTGGTATAAATGTGCTTCGCCAGTTATTGGGCAAGTTGCTATTTGAGCTACAGTTGCTTTATAATGAGTTCTTCGTTTGTCTCTTCTTGTTTTCGAGATTTTTCTCTTTGGATGTGCCATTTTGCAAAATTATTTATCCGTTAATAATGTTTTCAATTTATCCCAACGTGGGTCGGTATTTTCTTCTTTGACTTCTATTGAGTCTTTGACTTTAATTTGGTTCAATTTATCCAACGCTTTAGATTGCAATGTGCCATCTTTTATACCTGGATGAACTTTTTTAAGTGGTATCGATAATACAATCATTTCATAAACATATTGCGAAATGTCTATTTGGTTTTCTCCAATGGGCAATATGAGTAAATCCTCATTGTCATTATTGAATTCTTCTCCAAACCTAACTATTAATTTCAAATTGCCTTTAATCGGCATGTCGAAATTTTCATCAGTTAAATCGCAAGGAACATTTATGGTTCCAGAATGTTTGAAATTTAATTCAAGCATTGTGTTTTTCTTTTCTAATACTACTTTTACTTTGATGTTGGCGCTTTCAAATTCGTCATACTCAAAGTGTTCAAAGAACTTTTTATTAATTTGATATTCAAACTGATGTTTACCTAGCTTTAACCCTACGAAAGGAATTAAAAATTCGTTTGTAACTTTCATCTTGATAACAATTTGTCCCTTTTATTCGGGAGTGCAAAGATATAAATAATTTGCAAAATCAAAAGCCTTATCAACATTTTTTTGTTTATAACTGCTTTTCTTTTGTTTTTAGTGGCTTAGCAGTTATTTCCTCGTACTCATTTCTTGACTTAAAAATATCTATTGCCGTGTAAATGGCTTCTAAAAAGGAATTATGATCTGCTATTCCTTTGCCAGCTATTTCAAATGCGGTTCCGTGATCTGGGGAAGTTCTGATTTTATTTAAACCAGCGGTATAATTGACTCCTTTTCCAAAAGATAAAGTTTTAAATGGAATTAAACCTTGATCATGATAGGTTGCCACAACGGCATCATACTTTTCATACTGACTATTTCCAAAGAAACCATCGGCAGAAAACGGACCAAAAACTAAGGTGCCTTCTTCAAATATTTTTTTTAAAGTAGGCTTCATTATCTTATCTTCTTCATCGCCAATCACGCCATTATCTCCAGAATGTGGATTTAAACCTAACACTGCAATTTTTGGTTTTCTAATTGAAAAATCCTGTATCAAAGATTGATTGATTGTTTTTATTTTTTGACGGATTAAAGCTTCGGTTAAATGTTTAGCCACTTCGCTTAAAGGCACATGGTCTGTAAGTAAACCAACCCTTAAATTGTCTTGCACCATAAACATTAAGGCATTTCCTTCTAGTTCTTGGTCTAAATAATCGGTATGACCAGGAAATTTGAAATCTTCAGATTGAATATTTGATTTGCTAATAGGAGCCGTTACTAAAACATCAATACTATTTTCTTTTAATGCTTTTGTGGCTGCCACAAATGACTTTACAGCATAATTGCCAATAGCGTCATCTTGTTTTCCATATTCTATATTCACAATTTCTCTCCAAACATTCAATACATTTATTTTCCCGATGACCATTTGATCCATTTTGTCAATACCATGTAATTGTGCTTGCAGGTTGAGACTTTTTTTTAGAAATGAAAGAATTTTTACATTCGCAAAAATAACTGGCGTACAAATTTCTAGCATTCTTGGATCTTCAAATGATTTTAGGATTACTTCACTCCCAATTCCGTTTAAATCTCCAATAGAAATGCCTACAATTATATTTTCTGTTTTTTTTGTCATTATGTAAATATATTTATTGCTAATTTTGATGCAAATTTACTAAAAATAAAACTACAATGTTCACAGGAATCATAGAAACTCTCGGAACCATCAAAGAACTTCAAAAAGATAACGATAATTTACATATTACTATAAATTCATCAATAACAAATGAACTTAAAATTGACCAAAGTGTGGCGCACAATGGTGTTTGTTTGACAGTTATTGCTATAGAAAATGATAATTATACTGTTACAGCCATTAAAGAAACAATTGATAAAACTAATTTATCTGGTTGGATTGTAAATGATGTGGTAAATCTAGAACGCGCCATGAAATTAGGAGATCGTCTGGACGGACACATTGTACAAGGACATATAGATCAAACAGCTATTTGCAAAAATATTGAAGAAGCAAATGGGAGCTGGTATTTTACTTTTGAATATGATAAGAATTTGAATAACATTACCATTGAAAAAGGCTCAATTACTGTAAATGGTGTTAGCTTAACGGTTGTGAATTCTAAATTAAATGAGTTTAGTGTTGCCATAATTCCATATACCTACGAGCATACAAATTTTCATAGTTTCAAAATTGGAACCAAAATAAATTTGGAATTTGATGTGATTGGGAAGTATGTGAAAAGATTGCATGAAATGAAATTATAAATTTTTCAGCTAAAATATTCATTATCTTCGCCGAAAAATTGATATGAAAAAATTATTACTATTATTAGCTTTCGCAACTTTTATGGTGGGTTACAGTCAGGAAACCGTTCAAGTTGATCCTGCTGAAACTCCAAGTTTCAAAAGAAATGAAATGAGATTAAATGCTGCTGCGCTTATAGGTGGCGTTTTTGAATTGTCTTATGAAAGAGTTTTGAACGAAGAGTCTGGCGCTGGAGTTTCTTTGTTTATTGCCACGGCCACGGCAGACACAGAGAATGATTATATGACTTTTAGTTTGACTCCATACTATAGATTTTATTTTGGAAAAAAACCTGCTGCTGGATTTTTCTTTGAGGGTTTTGGAATGTATAATGTGTATAAGAATTCTGATTATTATTACACAAATTATAACAATGGTTATTTCAATTCAACTGTAATTAAAGGAGAAAAAATCTCTGATTTTGCGCTAGGTTTTGGTTTAGGAGGTAAGTGGATGACCAGAAAAGGGGTTGTTTTTGAATTGAGTGCAGGTATTGGACGAAATTTATTTAATGAGAAGAATAACACTGTTGGCACAAAAATAGTAGGCAGAGGCGCATTGTCTATTGGATATAGATTTTAAAGTTCTTTAAATATGTAAAAAATGCTTCTCGTTTTATGGGAAGCATTTTTTTTATACCATAGATGACTATCGTACTTTATAATCGGTTTTACAAACAAAAAGATTATATCATAAATTTAAAAGACTTAAATAAAAAAAATAAAATTTAATATCTAATTAATACTCTTTGAGATAGTTATTTGTAACTTTATAAATCCTAATAGAAAAAAGCTAAAAATGAAAACATTAAAATCAATTTATTTTATACTAATTTCTTCTTTGATTATTTTTTCTTGTCAATCTGTGAAAACGGCTTTGTTTGATCAATATTCATACCAGCAAACTACAGCTATAAAAGTGGAAGCTTCAAATGTTATGGATAAAGCCACCACACCATTCTCAAATAATAAGGAAGCTGTAGAAAAGCTATTGCTCGATGTGGACAAACTGGTTGAATATGAAAAAAACAAACCAAACAATGAAATTACTTTTGCCATGTGGAAAATTTTATCCGATAAAGAGAAAAATTTATTGGCGGGATTTTTTAAACGTTGGGAAGAAAAAGGAAGTTTTTCGCCGGTTTTTCTTCAAGAAGCAAAAAAACAAGTCACCGATGCTTTGGATTTACTCATTCAATATGAAGTAAAAAAAGACAAACAATCAAAAGACAATCTGGTAGATTTAATTAACCTTAATAAGTAAATCATGGATATAGAAAAATTATTAAAAGAACTCAAAGCACAACTTTTCGGTCTTTTAGAAGGAAATTTTAATGAGTTCAAGCCTCAATTACAAAAAGAAATCACATTGTTTTTGGAGCAATCCAAAGACAAACTCACACGATGGACACTTTTGCTTGCCGATCAATCTATTACCAAAGATGAATTTGAATGGTTGATAAAAAGTCAAAAAGATTTATTGACATTAAAAGCATTGCAAACTGCAGGAATTTCCAAAATTAGAATCAACAATTTAAAAAATAGTATCATACAAACCATCATCAAAACAGTTTTTATGGTAATTTAAAATATCCAACAAACTGAAATCAACCTATAATTTTAGGATTTCTGTTCGTATATTTGCTTCATTAATTTAATAATGAGCCATACTTACCCAAAAAACGAAAAATTAAAAAGCAAAATTATTATTGATTCCCTTTTTTCAGATGGAAAATCGGTATCAAAATATCCATTGCGATTGGTTTATATTCCTATTGATGTTATAAATTTTAAATATTTTGATGGTACAAATTCATCCATAAAAATTGGAGTTTCGGTTTCAAAAAAGTATTTCAAAAAAGCGGTCGATAGAAATTATTTTAAACGTGTACTTCGTGAAACCTATCGTTTAAATAAACATTTGCTTCTTGATAATATGAGCAAACCTTACGCTTTTATGTTTTTTTACCAAACCAAAGACAAGCTATCTTATCAAGAAATAAACGAAAAAACAATCAAACTTTTTGAAAAATTCATTGAAAGTCAAAAAACAGAAATTGTAGAATAAAAAAAAAGATTGCTCAATGAACAATCTTTTAAATAATTAGAATTAATAACGTAATTATAATTGTGGACCTGCTTTTATCAGGTTTTTCCCTTCTTCATTGTCTGTGTATTGTACAAAATTGGCAACAAATTTATTGGCTAAATCTGCAGCTTTTGTTTGCCATTCAGACACTTCTGTATAAGTTTTTCTTGGATCAAGAATATCAGTATTCACGCCTTCAAGTGTAGTTGGAATTTCAAGATTAAAAACAGGAACCATTATAGTTTCTGCTTTTTCCATAGAACCATCTAAAATTCTATCAATTATAGCACGCGTATCTTTTATAGAAATACGTTTTCCAGTTCCGTTCCAGCCAGTATTTACCATGTAAGCTGTAGCTTTGTGCTGTTCCATTTTTTTAACCAATTCTTCACCATATTTTGTTGGATGAAGCGATAAAAATGCTTTTCCAAAACAAGCTGAAAATGTTGGAGTTGGCTCATTCACACCTCTTTCAGTTCCTGCCAATTTAGCAGTAAATCCAGACAAGAAATAATATTTAGTTTGCTCTGGAGTCAATTTTGAAACTGGTGGCAAAACTCCAAAAGCATCTGCAGTCAGAAATATTACTTTGGTAGCATGACCTGCTTTGGAAACTGGTCTTACAATATTGTCAATATGATTAATTGGGTAGGAAACTCTAGTGTTTTGAGTCACAGATCCATCTTTAAAATCTATTTTTCCGTTGGCGTCTACTGTTACATTTTCTAGCAATGCATCTTTGCGAATGGCATTGAAAATATCTGGTTCATTGGCTTGACTTAAGTCGATGGTTTTTGCATAGCAACCACCTTCAAAATTAAAAACACCATCATTATCCCAACCGTGCTCATCATCGCCAATCAATTCACGTTTTGGATCTGTAGATAATGTAGTTTTTCCTGTACCTGACAATCCGAAGAAAACTGCTACATCGCCATTTTTACCTTTGTTGGCAGAACAATGCATTGAAGCCATTCCTTGCAAAGGTAAATAATAATTCATCATGGAGAACAACCCTTTTTTCATTTCTCCACCGTACCAAGTTCCTCCAATTAGTTGGATTTTTTCGGTTAAGTTGAAAGCTACATATACTTCAGAATTTAATCCGTGTGCTGCAAAATCTTTAAATTCAGTTTTAGAACCATTCATTACTACAAAATCTGGCTCTCCGTAAACAGCTAATTCAGCATCAGTAGGACGTATAAACATATTTTTTACAAAATGTGCTTGCCAAGCTACCTCAACAAGCAAACGAACTTTTAGACGAGAATTTTCGTTAGCGCCACAAAATGTATCT
>NZ_JANLVD010000100.1:0-5063 GCF_031363805.1 Flavobacterium sp.
AACATGAAATTTTTTTGGCAATGAAAAAACAGCTCGAATAATAATCTCAATATTTTCTATCTCGTTATAGGTTGGTATAATGACAATTCCGTCTTGCATAGTGTGAATTTGTAGTGCAAAAATAAACTTTTTAACACATGAGTTTCTTAAATAATTTATAATTAAACAAATCTTCAAAAAATTTGTAATTTTGTAAGATGAATAAATATGATTTGATTCCAAGAATAGTTGAAAATAAAGACTGGGTAACTGTTCTCTTTCTAATATCATTGGGTATAATTGCCATTACAAAATCTGCGTTTGAAAATCGGTTTTCGGATTTTGTAAATCTTTTGGTGAGCGATAAATATTTGAAAATTTACAAAGACAGTAGTAATTTGATGACTTGGTTTACCATTTTGCTTTTTGTAGTGCAGCTTATTTCGTTGTCTTATTTTGTTCAGCTTATCATGACTTATTTGGGCTACACTACCAAGACAAATTGGATAACATTTATCCAAATATTTACGATAATGAGTTTTTTTATTCTTTCTAAATTTTTAATCGAAAAAATTATTGCTACATCATTTAATATTGAAAATTTGGTTGAACAATTTAATTTATTCAAAGTTAGTTACAGAACCTACATAGGATTATTTTTATTGCCAGTCAATATTGTATTATTTTATACAGATTTTTTAAATTATTACGTAATAATCACGCTCCTAGCCATATTATTGATAATTAACATTATAACTTACCTGTTTTCATTAAGAAATTATCAAAAATTATTAATGGGCAAGATGTTTTATTTTATTTTGTATATTTGCACACTTGAAATTGCACCCTATTACTTTACATATTATGTTATAGCAAATAGGTAGTGTATTTGAAAATGTTTAATATGAAAGTGAAAACAATTTTAGTCTCCCAACCTGAACCAAAGGTTGAAAACTCTCCTTATTTTGAACTGCAAAATAAGCACAAGATAAAGGTTGATTTCAGATCATTTATTCACGTTGAAGGAGTTTTAGCCAAAGATGTTCGTTCTCAAAAAGTAGATTTGAATAACTTTTCGGCCATCATTTTAACTAGTAAGAACTCAGTTGATCATTTTTTTAGAGTAGCTGAAGAAATGAGATACAAAGTTCCAGAAGACTTAAAATATTTCTGTCAGTCGGAAGCTGTGGCTTTCTATCTACAAAAATATGTGGTGTATAGAAAACGTAAAATATATGTTGGGCAAAAAGATTTTGTCGATATGACTACTTTATTTAAAAAGTACAAAGACGAAAAATTCTTATTGCCATCTTCGGATCAGTTAAATGCAGATATTCCACAAACTTTAAATTCGTTGAAAGTCGATTGGACAGCGGGAACATTTTATAAGACAGTTATGAGTGATTTGTCTGATTTAAAAGATGTTTATTATGATGTTTTGGCATTTTTTAGTCCAACAGGAATAAAATCATTATTTAAAAACTTTCCAGATTTTGAACAAAATAATACTAGAATAGCTGTTTTTGGAAGCACTACTCAAAAAGAAGCTTTGGAACACGGTTTAAGAATAGATATTTTGGCACCAACACCCGAAACACCTTCTATGACTATGGCACTAGAAAAATATGTGTCTGAAGCCAATAAAGGAAAATAAAAACACAACATCTGCTTCGGCGGATGTTTTTTTTATGTTTACTTTGTAATATCAAAAATTAGCCATGAATACTACAAACACCAACGGATTTATAGAGTCGAAAATTAACAATAATATAGCAACCATAACTTTTGGTCATCCCGCAAGCAATTCCTTCCCAACCCATTTATTAAAAGAATTAACAGAAACATTGAATGTCATTAGCGAAAACAATGCTGTTTCTATTGTAATTTTAAAAAGCCAAGGAGATGGTGCTTTTTGTGCAGGTGCTTCTTTTGATGAATTGCTTTCCATAAATAATTTTGAGGAGGGAAAAACTTTTTTTAGTGGTTTTGCCAATGTGATTAACGCCATGAGAACCTGCAACAAAATTATTGTGGGTCGAGTGCAAGGCAAAGCAGTGGGCGGCGGCGTAGGATTGGCTTCTGCTTGCGATTATGTTTTTGCTACCCAAAAAGCTTCTATAAAATTATCAGAATTAGCCATTGGCATCGGACCATTTGTGATTGAACCTGTAGTTTCTAGAAAAATAGGAAAAACAGCTACAACTCAACTTACATTGACTGCCCATGATTGGAAAACACCACAATGGGCTTTTGAAAAAGGATTGTATTCAGAAATTTTTGATTCTACAGATGAAATGGATTTGGCATTAGAAAAATTCACTTTAAAATTAGCTTCCTACAATCCTGATTCTTTAAAGGAAATGAAGCAAGTTTTTTGGGAAAATACAACACATTGGAGTACATTATTGTACGATCGCGCTGCAATTTCTGGACAATTGGTTTTGTCAGATTTTACAAAAAATGCTTTAAATCAGTTAAAGAAATAAAAGTGATTTTTCAAGAAAATGTTTCAAAATAACTTTTTAAAGTTTCTACATCAAAACCACATTCAATTTGCAATTCATTCACGGTGCCATGCTCAATAAAATAATCTGGAACTCCTATTTTCTTTATTGGAATGCTATAATTATTTTCTGACGTAAAAGAATCAACCAAACTACCAAAACCACCAGAAATCAGGCCGTCTTCAAACGTAATAATTTGTTGATAATTGAGACAAATCTCATGAAGCAAATTTTTATCCAAAGGTTTTACGAATGGGAAATGATAATGCGAAAATAAATTCGAATTTTCAATTTCAGAAAGTGCTTTAATAACATTATTGCCAATAGTTCCTGTAGATAATAGTGCTATTTTCGAGCCTTTTTTCAGCTGAAAAGCTTTACCAATGTCTATTTTTCGGAATGGTTTTTTCCAATCAACAACTACACCTCGTCCTCTCGGATACCTTATTGCTATTGGATTATTCAAGCCCAATTGTGCAGTATACAATATATTTCTTAACTCAATTTCATTCATTGGCGCATGAATAATCATGTTTGGAATGCAACTCAAATACGCAATGTCAAATACGCCATGGTGTGTGGCTCCATCTTCGCCAACCAAACCAGCACGATCCAAACAAAAAATAACTGGTAAATTTTGCAAAGCCACATCGTGTATGACTTGATCGTAGGCACGTTGCAAAAATGTAGAATAGATATTGCAATATACAATCATACCTTGGGTTGCCATTCCAGCGGCAAGCGTTACAGCATGTTGTTCAGCAATGCCAACATCAAAAGCACGTTCTGGGAAAGCTTCCATCATAAATTTTATGGAAGATCCCGATGGCATGGCTGGCGTAATACCGACTATTTTCTGATTTTGCTGCGCTAATTCTACCAAACTCAATCCAAAAACATCTTGGAATTTTGGTGGTAAATTTTCTTCTGATTTTGGATGAATTGCTCCAGTATTTTTATCAAATTTTCCAGGCGCATGGTATTTCACTTGGTCTTCTTCCGCGAGTTGCAAACCCTTGCCTTTGGTCGTAATAATATGAAGAAATTTTGGCCCTTTAATTTTTTTAAGTCTTTCCAATTCTTGAATTAAAACTTTCATATCATGTCCATCAATTGGACCAGAATAATCAAAATTTAAAGATTTGATTATATTGTTTTGTTTGTGATTTTTTCCTTCTTTTACAGCTGTTAAATAATTTTTTAAAGCACCTACACTTGGATCAATTCCTATGGCATTATCATTTAAAATAACTAAAATATTAGCATCAGTCACTCCCGCATGATTTAAACCTTCGAAAGCCATTCCAGAAGCAATTGAAGCATCGCCAATTACTGCAATATGATATTTTTCTGTTTCTCCTT
Source organism: Flavobacterium sp. (assembly GCF_031363805.1). Classification (GTDB taxonomy): domain Bacteria; phylum Bacteroidota; class Bacteroidia; order Flavobacteriales; family Flavobacteriaceae; genus Flavobacterium. Next base: position 3,846 of record NZ_JANLVD010000100.1, read on the forward strand.
TTATATTTGAAGCTATCGCCATTCCCAAAGCGGCAGAAATAGATGTAGAAGAATGTCCAACGCCAAAAGTATCATAAATGCTTTCTGTTCTTTTTGGAAAACCAGAAATACCTCCAAGTTCTCTATTGGTATGAAAAATATTTTTCCTTTCGGTTAAAATTTTATGTCCATAAGCTTGGTGTCCAACATCCCAAACCAATAAATCATCTGGCGTATTGAAAACATAATGAAGGGCAATTGTCAATTCTACAACGCCAAGGCTTGCGCCTAAGTGACCTTCCTTTCTGGATACAATATCAATAATAAAATCACGCAATTCTTGGGCAACTTGTCCCAATTGATTTTCATCAAGTTGACGTAAATCTGTTGGATTATTTATTTTTGAAAGTAAATTTTCTGACATTTTATAAAAAAGATTGAAACAAATTTACGGTAAATTTATTTTGTGGTAGATTTTAAAAATGAAATCATTATTTTTTTACACCGCGAATTCGTCAATTAAAAAAATAAAAGCCATTTTTAATTAGCGAATTCGCGGTGAAATAGATTTGTTCCTAATATTAATTAAAACTTTTTTTCTAATTGTTAATTAAATCATTTTTTTGGTTTAAAATGAGTTAAACATCAACTTTTTCCCATACTCTTTTGCCTATAAAGTATAATTCACTACTTTCGCACATCGAATTTAGAAAAGGATATAATGAGCACAAAATTCACTGAATACAAAGGACTTAATTTGCCAACAGTAGCATCTGAAGTGCTTGATTTTTGGAAAAAAAACAACATTTTCGAACAAAGTGTCACTTCAAGAGAAGGTAGCACGCCGTTTGTATTTTTTGAAGGACCACCATCCGCCAACGGATTACCAGGAATTCACCATGTCATGGCGCGCGCCATCAAAGATATTTTTTGCCGATATAAAACTCAAAAAGGGTTTCAAGTAAAACGAAAAGCAGGCTGGGATACGCACGGATTGCCAATAGAATTGGGCACTGAGAAAGAATTAGGAATTACCAAAGAAGATATTGGAAAAACCATTTCTATTGAAGAATATAACGAAGCCTGTAAAAAAACAGTCATGCGTTACACCGATGTGTGGAATGATCTTACCGAAAAAATGGGCTATTGGGTTGATATGGAAGATCCTTATGTAACCTACAAACCCAAATATATGGAATCAGTTTGGTGGCTTTTGAAACAAATCTACAACAAAGATTT
>NZ_JANLVD010000246.1:0-12186 GCF_031363805.1 Flavobacterium sp.
TGAAATTTTTTTGAAAATATTTGTTGATATATATATTTAATATTCGATTTTTCATTAGATCTAATTCTAGCAACTCGTTGAATTAATATTGAATTTTCATCTTTCTCTGTAATTAATGCAACATTTTTTCCAACTTTAGAACCGTCCATTCCTAAAACTAAATCATCTATTTTTAAATAATATTTTTCAATTTTTGAATTATTACCTAAATAAAATCTATCGATATCTAAAGAGTGCCTAATATATCCCTCTGTTATATTAATTCCTCTCAAAATTGGAATACCATTTCCATCTTCAGATATTTCAGCTCCTTTTAAAGCAATTCCTGAAATAAGTTCAATATATTTCCCTATGGGTTCAATTTTCCAGTTGTCTTTAAACCCTTTAAATCTTAATATTGGCGTTAAATATTCCATTTAAAAAGGCGTTTTTAAATTCAATTCGTTACAAAATGACAAAATAGTATTATCTACCGTTTTTATTTTAATATCTAAACCTTGTAATTTGTCACTTACTTCATCTAAATTGATACTGATTGCTTCTGTAAAAGTATTTACATATCTTGAAATGTTTAGGTTAAAATCGTTTGTTTTAACCTCTTCAAGTAAAACAGAATTTGAGTATTTATCAATTACTTTACTGTTTTGATAGGTTTCTATAATTTTATCTACATCAAAATCACGAAGATAATTTTGAGCTTTTATTTTTTCAAAATCATTGCTTGCATCTATGAAAAGTATGCTTTCTGGATTTTCTCTACATTTTTTTAATACTAAAATACACGTTGGAATACTTGTGCCATAAAAAATATTGGCAGGTAACCCAATAATAGCATCTACATAATTTCTATCTTCTATAAGGTATTTTCTAATATGACCTTCGGCACCACCACGAAATAAAACCCCGTGAGGTGCAATACAAGCCATAATACCGTTATCGTCTAACTGGTGTACCATATGCTGAATAAAAGCAAAATCGGCTTTTGTACTTGGTGCTAATTTGCCATATTGTGAGAACCTATCGTCATTTGAGAAAAGCGGATTTGCTGACCAATTTGCAGAAAATGGAGGATTTGCAACTATAGCCTCAAACTTTAAATGTGTGTGTTGTGGTCGTTCTAAAGTATCTTCGTGTTTGATGTCGAATTTATGATATGAAACATTGTGAAGTATCATATTCATTCTTGCCAAATTGTAAGTAGTACGGTTTTGTTCTTGACCATAGAAATAAGAAACTTCATCAACTTCTTTAGCCACACGAAGTAATAACGAACCCGAACCACAAGTAGGATCATAAACTGATTTTAGTTTACTTTTGCGAGTAGTTACAATTTTAGAAAGAATAGTTGAAACTTGTTGCGGTGTGTAAAATTCGCCTGCTTTTTGTCCTGCTCCAGCCGCAAATTGAGCAATTAGATACTCGTAAGCATCACCCAAAATATCGCCTTCAGTATTGTCTAAATCAAAATCAATTTCGTTTAATGAACCAATTATTTTTACAATAACTGCATTTCTGTCTTTTACAGTTCTACCAAGCTTTGTTGAGTTCAAATCTAAATCGTAAAACAATCCATCAAAATCGTCTTCACTTTCTGTTCCCATTGTACTTTTCTCGATGCTGCTTAATACATTGGCTAAATCCTCAAGAATAAAAATACTTTGTGCTTGTTCTTCGTTTTCTTCGTCTTCTATTTTGGCATTTCCTTTTTTGGCTAAACTGCTGAATAACTCTGACGGTTTAAGATAAAAACCAATTGCTTCAACCGATGCTTCTTTTATTGCTGCTAAATATTGTTGTCCTAAATCAGTTGTTTCTTCTAATTCATTATACACTAAATTATCAGGTTTTAGAACAGTATTAGCATATTTTTCCATTTTTTCGGATAGGTATTTATAGAAAATAAAACCTAGTATATAATCCTGAAATTGGTTCGCACTAATTTTGCCACGTAGAATGTTTGCAATATTCCAAAGCTGTTGTTCTAGTAATTTTTTTTGTTCTTCTGACATTGTTGAAATTGAATATTATTGAATTTGGAATTTGATTTATTATTCTGACTTTTAAGTAAATCTTAAAATATGTACAATGATACGAAAAAGCAATCGAATGTAAAAGAGTGAAAACAAGATTAGGGCAAGGTGGGTAACCAAAATTAGAGTAAAACATATTTTATTTTTAAGGATAAAAAAAAACAGATTTATACGGCTTTATTGGTGCAAAGTGAAACAACTACTTTATTAAATTGCGTTATTATGGTCTAATATTACCCGATTGTTAGAAAATAAAAAAAACAAGAAATGTTTGTTGCGTATTTTGGTTACCCTGCCTGCCCTATGAAAATACTGTAAAAGGAAGTAAAAGGAAGTAGAAAATACAAAAAAAGTGGAAACGTTTTTTTTCCACTTTTTTTGGTTGATTTATTTGATTAATTCTATTGTTTTATTCTTCTATAATTTTACTTTTTAAATCTACATCTTCCCAAGAATTTTCTATTAAAGCGTAAACTGCTATTCCGTTCTTTTTTAGTCTTATGAAGTTGTGTTTTTTTAGTGCTTTTCCTAGTTTGTTTATTGTACCATCGGTTATATTTATTTTAGCTTTTTCAGCTAATTTTGCTGCTATTTGCGAAGCGTTTAGAAATACATTAGCCTTTTCCTTATCGCAAGGTTTAAACCACGTTAAAAGCAATTCTTCTTCTGGGCTGTGTAGTTGGTATTGTTCGTTATTTTCGGTAATTGATTTTATTTCCTCCTGGTCAAACCAAAACCTAAAACCACTTTTAAAAAGAAACAAAGCTTGTGAAAAAGCTAAATTAATATCTACATCGTGCTGGTATTTTATGGTTTCCAATTCAAAACAAAGAAATCTTCTGCTTCCTGTACTATCATTCAAAAATTGTGCAGTATTGACACTTCCCGCAAACGATGCCCTTCTGGGCATTGTTTCGTTGTTGTGTCCGTAAGCTTTTCTCATTCTTATTTGTGTTTTTGTAATGATTTCTTTTAGTGATCCAATTTCGGAACGGTTTAAATTTTCTAACTCGTCCAAGTTGATTAACATACATTCAGCTAGTTGTACCAAAGTATCTTTATTATTTGGGTTTATTGTTCCAGAAAATAAATATTCCTTTAATTGTTTTGGAACTAGCTTTTCAACCCAAGTTGTTTTTCCTAATCCTTGTTTGCCACTAAAGACAATTACAGTATGATTTATTACTTTGTCATCTAACACACACCCAACCATTGCGACCAACCATTTTTTAAAACATTGCTGCCAAAGTTCTTGTTTTGTAGTTGTTATTGTGTTTGCTAATTGAAAAATATAATCTGTTTTTTCATCGTATTTAGGCAAGTTTTTAAAGTAATCTTCAAATGGATTAAATAATTGGCAAAAATCAGAATAAAGCAAATTCCGCAATGATGAAAGGTTTGTTTTTATTCTTGCTTTTAGACATTCTCGTAACATTGAATTTTCTATAAAATCATTCATTACGTTCCATTTTTTGCCACCAAAGTATTGAAACTCTAATTTTCCAGATACTATGTTATGACGAAAAACATATTTTCCTGATAAAAAGTTTTCGAGTTTGTCAATTTGTGTAACTCTCGGTTTCTCATCATCGTCGTCATCTTCATCGTCATTATTTTTGCTATTTTGTTTTTTTTGTTTCTCATTTGGAATTGTTGCTTTTTCGGTTTTACCAAATTCTAAAATATTGCCGTAGGCACTTGTTACAGCTTGTGAAACTTCTTTGTCGTCAAAATTGAAATCGGTTTGAATGAAATTCAAAGCTATATCCATCGGTACTGCTTTTCGGTTCATATTACAAGCTAATTGATGTACGAATACATTTCGACTACCATTCGCATATTGCACTTTTTTTTCAGTGAATTTTATACAATGGTTGTAAATTGCTTCGTAATCTGTTGATTGTTCTAATTTGGTTTCTATTATTTCCGTTGGAATAACTACATCTAAAAACACCTCTTTTTCTAACGTTTCAAAGGTTTTAGCATTTTCATTTAGATATAGATTTTCATCCCAGGAATAAAAGCATAGTCTGGTTACATCTTTGCCTGATTTATCAATTTCTATTTTTAATATACTTTCATAATGTGATTGAACTACTATAAAAGCTTCTTTGTGATTGGCTTTATCGGAGCTTATATTTACTAGTATTTTCAAACCATTACCTGATGGACTAATGAAACTTGCAAATGTGAACTCGGATTGATTGGCCAAAAGCGCAGCGTTTTGCAAATCTTTCTCATTCAGTTTATCAATATCAAGAATTATACATTTTGAATACTCCGCTAAAAATTCCAATTTACGACCTCCAACAAATTTAGCTGAAGGTGTAAATGCAGGAAGTGATTTTTTAGCTTTGTTGTATGCTTCTATTTTGTTTTCGGCAAGTGATTTACGCAAGTAAACAATGCCCGGCTTGTACTTTCCTATTTTAATTTCGTCTAAAATTGTGATTAAAGTTTTGTGTTCTACAACCTCATTGAAATTCTTGAAAATGGTTACCATAAGCTTATTATTAATTTAAAATTATGAATTATAAATGACCTTATTGTGTGATTTAAAACCTTTGGTTTGCAATCACAGATTTCGCAAGTTCCATTACACTCTTTCATTTTATCGTCCTTTAAAAGATTTGTTGTAATACTGTGTAAGGAGTTTTTCAACATCGGAAAGTTTGTAGTAGATTTTGTTTCCAACTTGACTAAAAGAAATTTTACCTTCGTCTCTCCAGGTTTGTGCGGTTCGTTTTGAAATTTTCATCAATAATAGAAATTCTTGATTGTCCAAAAACGTTTCTTTCTTTGGGTCTGCCTTGATAGAAATTTGAGATTGAATAGTGTCTAATTTGTTCATTAGATCTGTGAACTGGTCTTTTGTGAAGATAATTGCATCCATTTTTAAAGTTTTTTAAATGTTATGGTGCAAATGTGAGAAGACTGAAAAAGTCTTTTAGTCCCCACTTGGTCTCTAGGGACTAAAATAATTTATAGGAATTTTTCAATGTCTATTCTTTTATGAATGTTTGGACGTTTTTCCTCTTTAGAAGGTTTCATTATAGTAGCAACAGTTAAGGGACTTAAATTTCTTCCATCTTTATCAACAAAAATATTTACTATTGCATTTACTATATCATTTGTGTTTCCATCGATAAATGGTTTTCCATCAACAAAAAACTCACGATTTAACCTATAAAACACGTCAACTAATTGATTAACATTACAATTGATTTGAATTTTATTTAGTGATATATGATTATTATTAAAATTTTGTTTTGTAATTAATCTTTTTTCATTTAGGCACTTTAACCTTTCTAATTTATTAATTAATTTTTCACATTGAACATTGAATTCTTTTAGTGTTCTGTGAGTTGAAACTATATCTGCTTCTTCATATTCAAGTAATTCTTCTGTTAAATAAAAAATTTTATCATCAAAATCTTCTAATGTTTCAATATGCTTTTTAGTTTCATAAAATGAAAAAATCCGATCTTCACTCTCAGCATTAATAAATCTTTTTGGTGTTTCATATTTGACTTCAACTATTCTCGACGATTGCATTTCGGAACGTTTTTTTTCAATCAAATTAATCAATTTACTTACTCCAGTAAAAGCACATTTTCTAGTAAAAAGTTTTTCATTTAGTGTAATAAGTTTTTCAAATTTATTAAGCCAAATTATAGCATTTTCAACATTATTACATTGATAATTTATAAAATCTGGAAATTGAGATTGATGTAAGGAAAAAACTTTATCTGCTAAAGCTTCGCAATAACTTTGAATAGAGATTTCAGTTTCAATAATAATATCAAAAGAACTGTTAGTGGACTGTGCCAAAGGCACCGCCACTAATTGGACAAACTGCGAGGTTTGAATTATTTGTACTTTTGAATTCAAGTATTATTATTTTACAGATTGTTTTCATTGTGAATTTAAATGTAATTGTAAGCTCTTTATTATTTATTTTTGAATAATATTAGCAAATCATACTAATATAATTCATCTAAATTTTTATCTTTTGGCTCTTTAAATTATCACTTTCTTTTGTGCTAAATTAGAGTAAAAAAAAAATCCTTTTAATAAGGATTTCTAAAAAATTTATTAACAATTTATTTAAGCTTTATAAACACTGATCTCACAATTAAACAAACGTTAAAATATATTAATTAGTATTTTCGTGTTAAAATTATTTAGAAAATAAAGTTGTCTACTGCTTTATCCAATTCTTCGCTTATGATTTTGGCATATATCTGTGTTGTGCTAATATCCGAATGATCCATAAGTTTAGAAACGTGCTCAATTCTCATACCATTATTTAAAGCATTAGTTGCGAAACTGTGTCTTGATAAATGAAATGAAAGTGAAAACGGTAATTTCATTATTTTACCCATTCTATTAAGTTGGAAATTTGCGGAATGATTTTCTCTTGACGAAATAAAATAACGTGTTTCTTCACTTTTATAATATCCAATTTTATCGGTTATAATTGGAAATATAAAATCATCTTGCTGCGCATCTTCTTTTTTGTATTTACTTAAAATATCAAGTGCTACTTTACCGATTTTAAACTGGTGTAATCTTCCTGTTTTGCGAATTACTTTTTTAATTCTTTGTTCTTCTTCGTTGAAGTTGTTGTATTGCAATTCGATAACATCGCTAAATCTTAATCCTCCTGCATAAATTGAGAAAAGGAATAAATCTCTCCATAAATCTGCTTTTCGTCCTTCCTTTAGTTCTAAATTGGTTAATACTTCGATTTGGTCTTTGTTTAAGAAAACTCTTTTTTCAGTATCTTTTTTTAATGTCAATTTGTTGAATGGATACATATATTCTGGAATAATATCTTCTTTGATAGCTTCTTTAAACATTATCGCCAAAATCATTATTGAATAACGTTGCGTTGTTGCTCCATTTTTCAAAACATTTCCCATATGAGCCATATAGTCCTTTAAAACCGAAACCGTAATATCATCAAAATAAACATCCTTGCTACCCACATAATTTTCAAATTTCTTGGTATATAATTTGTAATTTTTATAAGTTCCGAAAGAAACACTACCTTTTATTTTTTCACATCGAGCATAAGAATACTCAAAAAAGTTTGGTACTTCTTTACCCTTTATAGCTTCTTTTAATTTTTTGATTGAAATGGTTTTTACTTTGCGTTCCAAGTCAGCAACTTGTGCTTCGGCATCTGCAATCTTTTGAGATAATGACGCATTCATTCTCGCACTATTAGGATGGTTCTTTTTTACTTTCTGCTTTGTTTCATCCCACTCGTTCTCTTTGAGCTTCACTCCAGCAGTGATAAATTTCGTTTTTCTATCTTTTATAATTCGGATATAAAGCGGAGAATGTCCTGTTTGGTCTGCTTGATGTGTTCTTAAGATTAGTTTAATAGATGCCATAATAATAGGAAATTAGAATTGTTGTACTATATTTGTATTCCGATGCAAACAAGTGAAACCTTTGTAAATATAAGCCTTTCAAACTGATGCAACGCAGTACGAAGGTATAACATTTGGTACAACAAAACAAGTATTTCGATACTTTTAATTGCATTATTTTTATCTAACAATTTTTATAAAGTCAATATTTACAATACTTTAAGTGCAAATAAGAACTTGCAATTATATAATTCCGATAACAGCGGTTTGGCTAGATTGGGGTTTTAGGCTTAATTAAAAGTTGGTCTTGTATTTGGAAATTTTGTGTATAACCGAAATATAAATCTTAATTTAGTCCCCAACCTCGCCAAGCGGCGGGACGTTAGCGGTCAGTTGTACCGAAAAGACTCAGACAACTAAAATTGAGAATATTGCGTGTTTAAAAAAGTGAAAAATATTAAATATGAAGCGCAAAGTTTACGCAAATCGTATTTGTAAACTCATCACGTTTCTCTAAAAATTCATTTTTGTGTTTGTAGGATTTCGGCTGAAAATGGAAACGCAAACTTTACGCAAATCTTATCTGTAAACTCATTACGCTTCTCGGAAAAATTGTTTTGTATTTGCAAATTTTCGATTGAGAATGGAAATACGCAAAATAAATTCAATGAAATTTATTTACATTTTTAGCTGAAAATATCACAAAAAAAGTAAACTAAATTGAGCTTTTTCGGTTTATACAACCGAACCGCTAACAGTCGTTTGGTCTCATTGCGGGTTTTGGTTTTTATTTGAAATTGTCAGTTTTTGAATACAATTTTATCTATATTTGTGATGTTCAGTCCTGAAATTCCGCAACGAAGACCAAGCGACGGGACGTTAGGCTCGATTGTTCCGCTAACGAGACGCAACCGACTTTAATCTAGTGTTTTAGTACGGAAAAACATAATGAAACAGAAACTGAGCTGACCGAAATCGGAACCGAAAAGCGATATTTAATTGTTGCGGACTAACAAACGTAAATCGCTTTACGGAAAACCGAAAGCGGAATTTTTTTGTCGATTTTTTTTGAGGTTTAATTGTCGATTTCTAAACTTTGAATTTAAAAAAAGTAGAAACTAATTGAAGTGGAAATCAGATGGCGGAAAAACTTTCGCAATTGGAATCGACAATTGGAATGTCAATTCATTCGTGCTCAGCGTGCGTGTCACAACCCAGCCTAACACACGCTACAAGCAATTTGGGGATTTGGCTTAATTTGAAATTGGTTTTGTATTTGGAAGATTTGGCAAATCCGAATAATGGGCTTAATTTAGTCCCAAACTGCTTGTAGCGCGGGGACGTTAGCAGAAACCCGTGAGCGACACGAAACGCAAAAGAAAAACCCCAAAAAAAAGCCAAACTTCAGACAATAAAATAAAGAGCGGTGCAAAAGCACCGCTCTTTATTTTCGTACTTTTACAGAAAATTATTAAAAATGAAAATATATATTTCACTCTTTTTTATTCTAATCTCATCTAGCATTTTCGCACAAGTACAAAACGACACCATAAAAAAAGAAAAAGAAGCCGAACAACTCGAAGAAGTAAAAGTACAATCCACTCGAACAAACAGAACAATCAGAAACACACCAACAAGAATTGAAATCCTTGGAGCAGACGAACTCGACGAAAAAGGAAATATGCAAGCAGGTGCAGGTATAACAATGTTACTCAACGAAAGCACAGGCTTGCAAACGCAACAAACATCGGCTACAAGTGGAAATTCGAGCATTCGTGTACAAGGTTTAGATGGTCGATACACTCAAATCCTAAAAGATGGTTATCCAAATTTTGGCAACTTTTCGAGCGGATTAAGCCTAATCCAAATTGCACCTCTCGACCTCAAACAAGTCGAAGTTATTAAAGGTCCAGCATCAACTTTATACGGTGCAGGTGCAATTGCAGGAGCAATAAATCTTATATCCAAAACTCCAAACGACAAACCCGAAAACACAATCTTGCTAAATCAATCGCATATCGGACAATCAAGTATCAATATTTTTTCTTCCAGAAAAATCAAGCAATTTGGGTACACTTTGCTTGTTGCCGAAAATTTTCAAAAATCTTTCGATGTTGATAACGACAATTTTTCAGAAACACCAAAATCAAATACATTTAGTTTTGCACCCAAAATTTTCTATTATCCAAACTCAAAAACAACTTTTATGATCGGAAATAGTTTTACAAAAGGCAATCTAAAAGGTGGCGATATGCAAGTTATTGCTGGAAATTTTGATGCAAATCACACTTATTTCGAGCAAAACAAATCCACAAGAAACACAACTATTTTAGAATTTGACAAAAAATTAGAAAACAATAATAGTTTTAAATTCAAACAAAGTTTAAGTTTTTTTGATAGACAAATAAACATTCCAAACTTTGAATTTTCAGGATTAAACACCAATAGTTATTCGGATATTTCCCTTTTACTAAACAAACAAAAACATACAATTCTTTCGGGATTAAATATTTTGTATGACAACTTTAAACAAAATAATACCAATACTCAAAATTCACAATCATTCACAACAGGAATTTACATACAAGATACTTGGGATATTTCCGAAAAAATAAAACTCGAAAACGGATTAAGAATAGACAACGTAAATTATTCAAACCAAAATTTCACTAAAAACCAATTTTTCATTTTACCAAGATTTTCGGCTTTATTCAAATTCAATACAAAATTTTCTTCTCGAATCGGTGGTGGTTTAGGCTACAAAACCCCAACAATTTTTACCGAAAAAACAGAAACAATACAATACCAAAACATTTTAGCATTAAACAATGTTTCTGCCGAAAAAAGCATAGGTGCAACTGCCGATATTAATTTCAAAACCCAACTCGGTGACGAAAAGTTTTTCAGTATCAATCAACTCTTTTTTATAACTCAAATCAATGACCCATTAATTCTGCAACAAAACAATTTAGGGCAAAGTTTTTTTTCAAATGCTTCGCAACCAGTAATTAGCAAAGGATTTGAAACCAATATAAAACTTATAATCGAAGAAGATTTTAAAATTTTCGTCGGGTACACATTTACCGATGCAAAAGCCAAATATTTGCAAACCAATCAAAATTTATTGCTTTTACCAAAAAACATTTTACTTTTCACAACAGTTTATGAAGAAGAAAAAAACTTTAAACTCGGTTTTGAAGGATTTTTTACAGACCAACAATATTTAGAAAACGGCACAAAAACGCCTACGTTTTGGACATTTGGTTTTATGGGGCAAAAAACACTTTGGAAACATTTTGACTTTTTTATCAACTTCGAGAATTTCACAAACGTAAAACAAAGTAATTACAAACGTGTTGTAAATCCGCCAAACAACAACCCAACTTTTGATGAAATTTGGACACATACCGAAGGTTTCGTATTTAATGGAGGAGTAAAAATTAAATTTTAAGATAAACTTCATAAACAAAAACTTGTCAAGTCAATTTTATAATTTAAAAGTTATAGAATTAATAAAGTACAAATCATAAAATTTACAAAAACAAAACACTAACAAAAACTTTTTTTATTTATTTTTGATAAATCAATAAACATTTAAAAAACTAAAAATATGGCTTCTACTTCAGAAACAGGAAACGCAAAAAACGTTGCAAATCTTCAAGATTTAATTTCATTCGTAACAGGTTACGGAGCAACCTACAACCCAACCAAAAACGCTCTAAAGTTACCGCAACTTACAGCATTAGCAACAGCATCACAAACAAGTCTTGCCGATGTAATAACCAAAAACACCGCTTACAATAACAAAGTAAATGACCGTGTAGTTGCTTTCAGCAACCTAAAATCTCTTTCAACAAGATTAATCAACGCATTCCAAACCACCGATGCCACAACCCAAAAAGTTGCCGATGCAAAAGCATTCAACAAAAAAATGCAAGGAGTTAGAGCCTCCGCAATAACAACCCCAATAGACCCAAACGCACCAGCACCAACCACAATATCTACAAGCCAACAATCTTACGACCAACAAATTCAGCATCTTGCAGGAATTATTTCAGTTCTTCAATCAGAACCGAGTTATGCACCAAACGAAATCGATTTAAAAATTGTTACGCTAACAGCCAAACAAGCCGACCTAACCGCCAAAAATAACGGAGTAGCAACAGCCTATACCAACATTTCGAATTCAAGAATTTCGAGAGACACAACACTTTACGGAACAGACACAGGATTGTTTGACATCGCCACCGAAGTAAAGAAATACGTTAAATCAGTTTTCGGAGCAACATCTCCACAATTCGCCCAAGTAAAAGGAATAGAATTTACCAAGAAAAAGAAATAGCAAAACCAAAAATATAAATATGACAAGCCGAAACATAAATACACCAAGCCGATTTATATATATTGCTATCGCAATTATATATATCTGCTTCGCAGTTATATATATGCGTTCCGCATTTATATTTATGCTTGTCGCATTTATATTTATTGCAATCCGATTTATATTTATACCAGTCCGATTTACATTTATACCTACCCGATTTATATTTATGCCAATCCGACTTACATATGTACCAGTCCGAAACGTAAATACACAAAGCCGAGTAGTAAAATCGAAGCAAACGACAAATTCGGTCGAGTAGGTAAAGGGGAATTTCACCCCTAAACCTCTCACAGAACCGTACGTGAACCTCTCGATTCATACGGCTCTTCATAGTGCAATCCTTTAGGATTGTGTTTGATAAGCAAAATCATCGTCTTTTGGACTTGTAATA
>NZ_JANLVD010000002.1:0-1838 GCF_031363805.1 Flavobacterium sp.
TTTTTAAAGTTTTTCCTAAACGTTTTGCTTCTTCATTTTCTTTTTCGTTGATAGCAATACGAGCAGCTAATTCTGACTCAACAAAAGCAGGGTCAAAATCTTTGTAAGATAATGTATCAGCTCCCATTGATGCCACTTGCATAGAGACGTCTTTAGTCAAAACTTCTGCATTAGGTACAGCAGCAGAAATAGCAGTTAATGCAGCAATTTTGTTAACGTGAACATAAGATCCAACAAAAGCACCTTCTAAAATTTCAAAACCACCGATTTCGATTTTTTCACCGATAACACCAGTTTGCTCGATCAATTTTTCAGCAACAGTCATTCCGTTGAAATCTGACGCTAAAAATTCTTCTTTAGAAGCGAAGTTAATCGCTTTTTCAACTAATTCTTTAGCTAAAGTTACGAAAGATTCATTTTTACCTACGAAATCTGTTTCGCAGTTTAAAGTGATGATCGCTCCTTTAGTTTTATCAGCATTGATAAAAGAAACAGCAGCTCCTTCGCTAGACTCACGGTCAGAACGGTTAGCAGCAACTTTTTGTCCTTTTTCTCTAAGGTTTTGTATAGCTTTATCGAAATCTCCTTCAGCTTCAACTAAAGCTTTTTTACAGTCCATCATTCCGGCACCTGTAGTTTGTCTTAATTTATTTACATCTGCAGCAGTAATTGTTGCCATAATTTTTTTATTTTAAAATTGAAAATTCTTTTAAAAGAAATTACGAATTACAAATTACGAATTATGCAAAACTTACATAATTCATAATCCATAATTCGTAATTGTTTATTTACTCTTCAGTTGCAGTTGGAGCAGCAGCTTCTACAGCAGGAGCAACTTCTACAGCCTCAGCAGTAGGAGCAACAACTTCAGCAGTAGCATCACCTTCTTTGTCAGAACCTCTATCAGAAAGTCCTTCAACAATAGCAGCTGTAACTAATGATAAAATTTTATCAATTGATTTAGAAGCATCATCATTTGCAGGAATTACATATTCTACTTCACGAGGATCAGAATTTGTATCAACCATTGCAAAAACTGGAATGTTTAATTTTTGAGCTTCTTTTATTGCGATATGTTCCGCTTTGATATCAACTACGAACAATGCAGCTGGTAGTCTTGACATGTCAGCGATTGAACCTAAATTTTTCTCTAATTTAGCACGAAGACGATCTACTTGCAAACGCTCTTTTTTAGAAAGGGTCATGAATGTACCATCTTTCTTCATTTTATCGATAGTAGCCATTTTTTTAACAGCTTTACGGATAGTTACGAAGTTAGTTAGCATTCCACCAGGCCATCTTTCAGTGATGTAAGGCATGTTTGCAGCTTTTGCTTTTTCAGCAACGATGTCTTTTGCTTGTTTTTTGGTAGCAACGAATAATATTTTTCTACCTGATGCAGCGATTTTTTTCAAAGCGTCATTCGCTTCTTCAATTTTTGCTGCAGTTTTATATAGATTGATAATGTGAATACCATTACGCTCCATATAAATGTAAGGAGCCATGTTTGGATCCCATTTTCTAGTCATGTGTCCGAAGTGAACACCTGCTTCTAGTAATTCTTTTACTTCTACTTTGTTTGACATTTTTTTCTTAGTTTACGTTCTGTTGATTAGCAATGATTAAGTAGCGATGTTTATCTGGTCTTAACCATTTAGATGCTAAACTAATTTCCCGACGCATCGGGACAACAACAACATTGTTTTTAAATTTTTATGCTGAATTTATTTCAGCATCTTTCTGTTTTTGAGAATCTGAAACGAGTTCAGATTGAATATTAACGTTTAGAGAATTGGAATCTCTTACGAGCTTTCTTCTGACCGAATTTTTTACGTTCA
>NZ_JANLVD010000028.1:0-4667 GCF_031363805.1 Flavobacterium sp.
TGTAAATGCAACGCTAAAAGTAACCAACAGTTCAGGAATATCAGATACAAAAACTGTAACAAATTTTATAACTGTAAATTATGATGCCGCAAGTTGTTTGGTGTTAAATTCCGATTTTGACAATCCTGTAAACTGTGTAAATAATATTCCAGCAGCACCAGGATTAGCAGTTGGAAGCCAAGGATTAGTTACCAATTTTAATGGTGCAACAACTGGAAAATTTTTAGTAAAACTGAATCTTTTTACCAATTGTCGAAATTATACCAGTAATTTGACTGCCATAGTCAATTTAGATAACAATCAAATTAGTGTCATCCGTTACAGTCATTTCGAGGATGGCGTTTTGCCAATTCAAGTTACAGGAAACAATACCAACAATGTAACGAGTTTTAGTAATCGTTGGGCGCAGGTATCTTTTTCGTTAATCAACAAAACATTATATCTAAACCATATTTTCAATTATTGTGCGTCAATTGGTCAGACTGACAAAACCGTTACTTTAGAAGAATCATGCTGGAAACCATATAGTGCTACTGGTATAGATTCTGGAGATTCTAGTGAATTACAAAAATGTGATAATCAAATTCCGCAATCTACAGCAGTTACAAACAATAGCGATATATTGGTAACAGATTTTGCCAATGCAACCACTGGTCTTTTTTATGTAAATCTAAATGCGTTTACTTCTTGCAACAACGCAACCAATAATTTAAAAGCTATTGTAAATCTAGATTCAGACATAATACATGTACTTGGATACCAACATTTTGCTTCAACAAATTCAGATATTACAGGAAACGAAACCAGTTCTATAACCAGCACATTGACTACAAATGCTCAAGTAAATTATTTTATTAGTAATAATAAACTATATGTGAAAAGAATTTTTAATCCTTGCGGAAACGGAAATTTCAGACTAAACCCATCTTGCTGGTCTGCCATGGATGATGATCAAAATGGAATTGATAATGCGCTTCAACCTTCAAATTGTAATAATTCAATTAGTACAAATTTAATAACGAATTCAGATGCAAATCTCATACAAAATTTCTCGTCATTTGCATCAACACAAAAAGGAGTTTTTGTCACGCTAAACATCAGTACCAGTTGCAACAACACAACTGCAACTGCCTATTTGAATGTAGATTTAGATAATAATTTAATTCATGTCATCAATTACAAACATTTTGGATCCACAACATTTTCCACTGTTTTGAATAATGATTCTGCGAATGTGCATTCAGAATCTGATGCAAACGGAAAATTAAAATTTTCTTTAATAAATGATAAATTATATATTCAACGAATATCTACACCTTGTTCAGGAAGTAATTATCAGGTAACTAATTCATGCTATTCATTGGCTTCAGACCAAGTTTTGGCAATAGAAAATTTCATTTCAAATTCTGCTACAACCATTGTTGCTTTCCCGAATCCTACATTCAACTCATTTACTATTGATACCAAATCGAACGGATCTGAATATAGTTTAAGTATTTACAACATCGATGGTAAGTTTATCACATCAAAATTTGAAAAAACAACTGATAACTTGTTGCAAGTAAATATGGAACAATATGCTGAGGGTTTGTATTTTGTGATATTATATAATAAAACAGATGATAAATACAACTATTTGAAAATAGTTAAAAAATAACACTATGAAAACCAAAATTTATTTATTGCTCTTTTTTCTATTTACACTGAATGGTTTTTCGCAAGAAACCAAAATGAGCATCAAAAACCTAATTAACTTTTCCGATTTGCCAATTAAAACAAATGAAACGCCAAGTTGGGCAAACCAGTTTTATGAGAATCCAGATA
Source organism: Flavobacterium sp. (assembly GCF_031363805.1). Lineage (GTDB taxonomy): Bacteria > Bacteroidota > Bacteroidia > Flavobacteriales > Flavobacteriaceae > Flavobacterium. Next base: position 1,825 of record NZ_JANLVD010000028.1, read on the forward strand.
AAATTAATGTTAACATCCTAAAAGAAGAAATTAACGAATGGATAAGTAAAGAAAAAAAAGAGAAAGTTAGTAAAGAAACTGACAAAAAATCGGAAAATGAATTACAAGAAAGTATTTCGGAAAATCCAATTGTGAGGTTTGCTCTATACTTTGTAAATTCAATTCCAGGAACTTGGTTAGACAAAAAAGGAAATTTTAACCTACCAACGAAAACTGAATTAATAAAAAATACTGAAAATTTAGAAAAAGCTAAGACCAATCAAAGTAAAAATGTTTTAGCTAATAATTGGTCTCAAATTGGCTCTAAAGAAGTAACGTTAAACGGTGTACAAATCGTTGGTAATACTAATATCTATCATATCAGTGTGGCACCATCTTCTACTGATATCAGGTTGGCAAGTACAGAAACGCAATTGCTTTACAAAACAGTCGATGCAGGCGAAAATTGGACATTATTATTAGAAGAAGGCGGGCCGAGTGCGTTTCATCCAACAGATGCGAATAATATTATTCTAGCAAGCAATCCGTTCCGCAGGAGTTCAGACGGCGGTACAACATGGACAGTCATTCCTGTAGCAGAAGGATGTAACGAAATAATATGGTCTAACGATGGTAATACAGTTCTAGCAGCAACAAATAATGGTATTTATGTGTCTAGCGATGGCGGTTTGAGTTTTAGTCAAAAATTAACGAACACTTTTATGGATGTCGAATTTAAGCCAGGAAGCTCCACAATTGCATACGCAGTTAACATGTTTGGCGTTTTCTATAAAAGCATTGATGCTGGATTAACATGGGTAGAAAAACCAATTAGTTATGCTATTACTGACAACCAACATGGCTTTTTAATAGGCGTGTCTAATGCAAATCCTGATTTAGTGGCAGTAGCTTGTTTAAGTGGCTACGAATTTAATGGTCCTAGCAATAAATGCGAAATAATCAAAAGTATCAATAGTGGTGAAAATTTTGCACAACTTTCTATTTCTCCTGTTGGGTTTTCTCAGGGTTGGTATGATTTTGTTTTTGGTATTTCTCCTGTCAATGAAAACACCTATTTTTTTGGTGCCTGCTCATTCCATAAATCAACTGATGGTGGTTTAACATTTAATGCAATTGGCGGCTACGCGCCGCCTTTTGGAACACACCCAGATATTCAGGACATGGTACTCTTTGGCGACAACGTTGTGCTTTCTACCGATGGAGGTGTGAGCGCATCGACAGACAGTTTCACAAGTCTTTCTAACTGGAAAAGTACTTCGAAAGGTTTAGACGCTTTATTATATTGGGGCTTTGATGTAGGTTTTAATACTGACCAAATGGGTGGAGGTAAATTCCACAACGGAAATAGTATATATAATCCTGAATGGGATAATGGAAAAGCATTATTCCTTGGTGGTGGCGAAGAACCCGATGGGAAAGCTATCTTTAGCAGACCAAATTCCATGTTTTTTTCTGGTGTAGGTAAAAATTTTAAACAAATAGATATTACTTACAATCCAATTAGTACTGTTGGTCCGCAATTCGCGTTAGAAAACAATATTTTGGGTTATGGAGATCGAATTAGCGACACCTCATCAAATACCGATTTTAGCAATATCATCTATGCGGGTACCGGAAATAATGTTGTTATTTCTTATGATAATGGAGTAACTAAGCAAATTTTAAAAAGTTTTAATTCTCTAGTTTGGGATATTAAAACCACTCGTAAAGATTCTAAAGTACTTTATGTAATGACACAAACAGATGGTTTGTTTAAAACTATAGATGGTGGCGTAACTTGGACTGCAACCAACGGCACTGTAAATGGTGTGAATCTTACTTCTTTAGGTCGAAATTGTTACATTGATGTGTCACAAACAAACTCAAATGAAATTTGGTTATTGTTTAGGAATGACACTTCTGATGCTAAAATTTGTAAAAGTTTAGACGGCGGTTTAACATGGATAAGTTTAAATTCTCCAATATTAAATGATTTTTGGGGCGTACAAATTGCAAACCAATATGGTTCTGATGGCGGTGTTTATATTGTGGGTACAGTTAATAATGCTGCAAAATGTTTTTACAGAAACAATACCATGCCTGATTGGATTGATTACTCTTCGAATCTTAGAACGCGCACTGTTGGAGGTTCTACTAATGTTTATTTTAGAGCATCTTACTACAAAGAAAAATTAAGAGTTGCAGGACCAGTAGGCGTTCAAGAAATTTCTTTCTACGAAAAAAGCAATCCAGTAGCACAACCAACCACCAATATAAAAGACGTTTGTGTAAATCAAGAAATAAAATTCAGCGATTATAGTATTTTGGATTATACAGGTGCCACATGGGAATGGTCGTTTTCTAAAACCCCAGTTTATTTAAATGGTACAAGTGCAGGTTCAAGAGACCCAATTGTAAAATTTTTATCACCAGGAGTTGTAAATGCTACACTAAAAGTAACCAATAGTTCAGGAATCTCTGATACAAAAACTGTAACAAATTTTATAACTGTAAGTTATGATGCCACAAGTTGTTTGGTGTTAAATTCCGATTTTGACAATCCTGTAAACTGTGTTAATATTATTCCAAGTGTTCCAAATATTGCTGTGGGAAGTCAAGGATTGGTTACCAATTTTAATGGTGCAACAACGGGGAAATTTATAGTAAAACTGAATCTTTTTACCAATTGTGGTAATTTCACTGCTAATATGACTGCAATTGTAAATTTAGATACCAATCAAATTAGTGTGATCCGTTACAGCCATTTCGAAGATGGCGTTTTGCCAATTCAAGTCACGGGAAACAATACCAACAATGTAACGAGTTATAGCAATCGTTGGGCGCAAGTATCTTTTTCATTAATC
>NZ_JANLVD010000035.1:0-10012 GCF_031363805.1 Flavobacterium sp.
GGACAAGACGGTCACGATCGTGGCGCCAAAGTAGTGGCCACAGGTTATGCCGATGTAGGTTTTGATGTTGATATAGGTCCTTTATTCCAGACTCCTGCCGAAGCTGCCAAACAAGCTGTTGAAAACGATGTGCATATTTTAGGAGTTTCCTCATTGGCGGCAGGACACAAAACGCTTGTTCCTCAAGTTATTGAAGAACTAATAAAATATGGTCGTCAAGATATTATGGTTATTGTAGGCGGCGTAATTCCAAAACAAGATTATCAATTTTTATTTGATGCTGGAGCAGTTGCGGTTTTTGGTCCTGGCACAAAAATAAGTGAGGCGGCAATTAGTATTTTGGAGGTTTTGATTGCAGATTAACTATTATTTTGTCATTCTGACGAAGGAAGGATCTCATAAGTTACTAGCAATATGAGATCCTTCCTTCGTCAGAAAGTTAAAGCAGTTGTTATTTATCATTAAGTATAAGTAACGAATAGTCGTTTATTTCAAGGTATAACAGCATCTTCAAGAATATAAGAACTCACTTTTAGTTTATGCCAACTCTATTTTAGATTATACAAATTCCTATGTAGATTATACAAACTCCATTGCAGATTTTGAAAATATCATTATAGATTTTGCAATCAGCATTGTAGATTATACAAACTTAATTGTATATTGTGCAATCATTATTTTATATTATACAAAATTACTTTTAGTTTATGCTATTATTTTTTTATTTTTTTACATAGCTTATAACTATTCACAATACTTTTTTATTATATTTAACCCGTTGGGTGTAATTATTTTTTATAGCTAAATTATTACGATTTTGTCACACTGAGCTTGTCGAAGTGTCTTTTAGTTGGGTCTTCGACAAGCTCAGACTGACATTTTCGTTTTAATAGATTTTATATTCAATAAAAAATCATTTTTTTAGTTAATTTAAGTAATTGCACCCAACGGGTTATATTTACCTACATCAATTAAACTTAAACAAAAAACACTATGTTATATTACAACCTCAAACCAGTTTTTGAAGCACGACAAATAGATAAGCCTTACACTTTTCTGGTAAAAGCAGGCATCGCACCGCATACGGCATCAAAAATCATTAGAAATGACATGCAAGTCTTGCGTTTAAGTCATGTAGAAATTATTTGCAAAGCCCTTTATTGCGAACCCAATGACCTGCTGGCTTACAAACAGGACACCAACAACCCATTACCGGAAAATCATCCGCTAATTAATTTAATACCAAAAACTGATGAGGTCGATTGGGAACAACAATTCAAAACAATGCCGCTGGCAAAACTCAAACAAATAAGTAAATTAATGAACAAAGACTTGTAAACAATCATATTTCTTAATTACAATTTCAAGCATAATAAATATTTTTACTACATTTGAAAATCAAAATAAAAAACTATGAATTTTTCAGCAAAAATGCTCCGTGATAATGCACTTTCAGACAAAGTAATTGTAGTAACTGGTGGCGGAAGTGGCTTGGGTAAAGCCATGACAAAATATTTTCTAGAATTAGGTGCAAAGGTAGCTATTACTTCTCGTGACTTAGAAAAATTGCAAAATACAGCCAAAGAATTAGAAGCGGAAACTGGTGGAAAATGCTTGCCAATACAATGCGACGTTCGTCATTATGACCAGGTAGAAGCTATGCTGGCAGAAGTTTTAAAAACTTTTGGTCGTGTAGATGTTTTACTGAACAATGCTGCAGGAAACTTTATTTCTCCAACCGAAAGATTATCAGCCAATGCTTTTGATACCGTAATCGATATTGTTTTAAAAGGTTCTAAAAACTGTACGCTCGCTTTTGGAAAACATTGGATTGATACCAAACAAACCAATCGCAATGTATTAAATATTGTAACAACCTATGCTTGGACAGGTTCTGCATATGTGGTGCCAAGTGCTACGGCAAAAGCTGGAGTGCTTGCCATGACTAGAAGTTTGGCAGTTGAATGGGCAAAATACGGAATTCGTATGAATGCCATAGCACCTGGACCATTTCCTACCAAAGGTGCGTGGGACAGACTATTACCTGGCGATCTAGCCAAAAAATTTGATACTTCTAAGAGAGTTCCATTGCAACGGAACGGCGAACACCAAGAATTAGCAAATCTTGCTGCTTATTTGGTATCTGATTTTTCTGCCTATATCAATGGTGAAGTGGTTGTTATCGATGGTGGCGAATGGCTTAAAGGTGCCGGACAATTTAACGATCTGTCTGCAATCCCAGAAGAACTTTGGGATCAGTTGGAAGCCATGATTAAAGCAAAGAAAACAAGTTAAAATATTCTAACTACAACTTATAAGCTAATCACTGAACACTAAAACCTGAACACTAAAAATGGCTACAGCAAATAAAAATTTATCTAATTATGATAAAAATACCATTCCAAATGCCAAAGATTTTCGGTTTGGAATTGTTGTCTCAGAATGGAACGAGCATATCACCGAAGGTTTATATTCTGGCACTATTCAAGCACTTTCAGATTGTGGTGCTTTGCATAAAAACATCATTCGATGGAACGTACCAGGTAGTTTTGAACTGGTTTATGGTGCCAAAAAAATGATTGAAACCCAAAAACCAGATGTTGTAATTACCATTGGAAGCGTGATAAAAGGAGAAACCCAGCATTTTGATTTCGTATGCGATGGTGTAACGCAAGGCATCAAAGATTTGAATGTGCTGAGCGATGTTCCTGTCATTTTTTGTGTTTTAACCGATAATAATGAACAGCAATCTATAGACAGAAGTGGCGGAATTCATGGAAATAAAGGCACAGAAGCCGCGATAGCCGCGATAAAAATGGCCTATTTAAGACAACAAGCCAATGTTGGTCACCAATTTGGCAATCAGAATTTATTAGGTGCAAATCAATTGCAAATCGAAGATGGTATTCCAAAATTGAAAGAATAAATAAATAATTAAATATATTTTAAACCTGTAAAATAAAACCTTACAGGTTTTTTCTTTTTTAAGATTGTATTAGCAAACAAATCCAAAACCTTTTGCTTAAATTTGTCGAACCATGATTTCAATCATCACCCAAAACTTATAATTTTTAATGTCAAGCATCATTCAACTACTTCCCGATCATGTTGCCAACCAAATTGCCGCTGGCGAAGTGGTGCAACGTCCTGCTTCTGTAGTCAAAGAATTGCTTGAAAATGCCATTGATGCTGGGGCGAGTGATATTAAATTAATTTGCAAAGAAGCTGGCAAAGTACTCATTCAAGTCATCGACAATGGAAAAGGAATGTCTGTTACAGATTCCCGACTTTGTTTTGAGCGTCATGCCACTTCAAAAATTCGTCAAGCCGAAGATTTGTTCGATTTGCATACCAAAGGTTTTCGCGGCGAAGCACTGGCATCAATAGCTGCGATTGCTCATGTGGAAATGAAAACTAAGCAAGATCAAGATGAATTGGGTACACATATTATTATTGAAGGCAGCAAATTTGTATCGCAAGATGTAGCTGTTTTGCCAAAAGGCACCTCATTTTTAGTGAAAAATTTATTTTATAATATTCCTGCACGTCGCAATTTTTTGAAATCTGATATTGTTGAATTGCGACATATTATCGATGAGTTTCATCGTGTCGCTCTAGCCCATCACAATATTCATTTCACTTTATATCATAATGGAAGCGAGTTATTCAATTTGCCTCAATCGAATGCCAGACAACGAATCGTCAATGTTTTTGCAGGTAAAACCAATGAAAAATTGGTTCCTATTAAAGAGTCTACAGATATTCTAACCATTTCTGGATTTATTGGAAAACCAGAGTTTGCCAAGAGAAATCGCGGTGAACAATTTTTCTTTGTCAATGATCGATTTATAAAAAGTGGCTATTTGCACCATGCCATTCTTGCAGCTTACGATGGTTTGCTTCGTGATGGCGCACAACCAAGTTATTTTTTATATTTGACAGTTCCGCCACATACTATAGATATTAATATTCATCCCACAAAAACTGAAATTAAGTTTGATGATGAGCATGCTTTGTATGCCATTTTACGTTCGGCAGCAAAACACAGTTTGGGTCAGTTTAATGTATCTCCAATTTTAGATTTTGAAAGAGATTTTAATTTAGACACGCCATATAATTATCAAAATAAAGGAGCGGAAACACCAACAATACAAGTAGATAGCAATTTCAATCCTTTTCAAGAAGACAAGAAGCACAATCAGTTTAGCTACAAACCAAAAAGCGAAAATCAACCACATTGGGAAAGTTTATATGTAGGCTTAAATGCTGATGTTTCAGATGTTCACTTCGAATCTGAAGCCGTAACCAGTTCTCTTTTTTCTGAAAATGAAGTTGAAAAAGCACCTACTTCCACCTATCAAATCCATAAAAAATACATTGTTAGTCCTATAAAATCTGGCATGATGATCATCAACCAGCAAAGAGCTCACCAACGAATTTTGTATGAAAAATTTTTAAAAAATATTACCTTAGAGCAAGCCAGTAGCCAACAATTATTGTTTCATTTAACCTTATATTTTTCAGCAAATGAAATTAAATTGATTAAAGAAATAAAACAATCTTTAGAAAACACAGGATTTGTTTTCGAAGAAATAAATAAAGATTCTGTGGTGATTTCTGGATTGCCTGTAAAAGTTTTTGAGAGCGAAGTTTCAATAGTTTTAGAACAAATAGTGAGCGATTTGCAAGATGAAATTCCAGATAGCAATTTTAGTCAAATGGATAGTATGGCAAAAAGTTTGGCAAAAAGTTTGGCTGTAAAAACAGGAACCTATTTAACCGAAGAAGCGCAAGAAAACATTGTTAATAAATTATTTGCTTGCAAAGAAGCAACCATATCACCTTTTAATAAAACCACTTTTATCACTTTGAGTGTAGAAGATTTGGATAAAAAATTTAATGTATGAGAGAAATAACACCCGTTGTAAAGCAACTTTTAATTATAAATATATTATTTTTTGTTGGAACTCAGATTTTGCAAGACAAGGCATATATGTATTTTGCATTATTCCCATTTAACAATCCTAATTTTCAAATTTGGCAATTATTGACACATATGTTTATGCATGGCGGTATTATGCATATCGCATTTAATATGTTTGCATTATATTCTTTTGGAAGTATGCTAGAAAGCATTTGGGGAAACAAGAAATTTCTGTTTTTTTATATTTCATGCGGATTAGGAGCTGGAATCATGCAAAACTTAATAAATTTATATACTGGCGATATAATGACTAGTGCTGTTGGCGCCTCAGGAGCAATCTACGGACTTTTGGTTGCTTTTGCCTTTATGTTTCCAGATGCACAATTGGCTATGATGTTTATTCCTGTACCAATCAAAGCAAAATATTTCGTGCCCGGAATATTAGCTATCGATCTGTTTTTAGGCATTAAAGGAAATTCTATTTTTGGCGGAAGCGGTACAGGAATTGCTCATTTTGCACATATTGGTGGCGCATTAATCGGTTTTATAATGATGTGGTATTGGAAGAAAAATTCATTTAATAACAGAAGGTGGAATTGATTTATACCAATTTCAATTACAAAAATCAATTTCAATAAATAATGGACATTATAAACGATTTAAAATTACAATATAAGATAGGCGGAATGACCATTAAATTAATTTTTTGGAACATTCTGTTTTTCGTAATTCCAGAAGTTTTTTTTGGAGTGCTAAGATTATTTAAAATCGATATTCCTTATCAAAACTATATGGGTTTATCCAATGTTTTTACCGATTTACTTTTCAAACCTTGGACCATTATATCTTATGCTTTTGTTCATAATGGCTTTTTTCACATTCTTTTTAATTTATTAATATTAAATTTTGTAGGCAAACTATTTACCACATTTTTTACACAAAAACAGTTGTTGGGATTGTACATATTAGGCGGGATTTTTGCTGGATTTGTATATATAATCAGCTATGCCTTTCTACCATTATTAGCCAATCAAAATGCATTATTAGTCGGTGCTTCGGGATCTATTATGGCTATTTTAGTTGCTGTAGCAACATACCAACCCAATATGGAAGTCAGGCTTTTTTTATTTGGAACAGTAAAGTTAATTTACATCGCCATTGTATTGCTTCTTATTGACTTGATCCAATTGCCTATGGAAAACACAGGCGGACATTTGGCACATCTTGGCGGTGCTTTTTTTGGTTTTGTTTACATAAAATCAATTCAAAACGGATACGATTTATCTAGCGGTTTAAATACTTTTCTAGATTGGGTAACAAATTTATTTTCAGCTAGAAAACAAACTCCTTTTAAAAAAGTACATCGCAATGCAAAACCTACCAATCCAATAAAACCTCAGAGCAAAATTGTAACAAAAGACAAAACCCAACAACAAATAGACGAAATACTGGACAAGATAAGTCAATCGGGTTATGATAGTTTAACCACCGCAGAAAAAGAATTTTTATTTCAAGCTGGAAAATAGTGATTTGAATTGCTAAAAAAATTGTTTATTTGTAATGAAGTTATGATTTTGGGTCTATGAAAAAACTTTCTTGGTTTAATAAATTTGCGTTTTTTTGTAATATAGTGTTAACTGTATTGACATTTCTTGCTTATTTCTTACCATTTTTAGCACCAAAATTTTTTCCACTTTTATCGGTATTAACTCTTATTTTGCCCATGTTTTTAATCCTTAACGGATTGTTTTTTATTTATTGGTTGCTACAATTTAAACGTCAAATCATTTTGTCAGGTTTGGTTTTACTTTTAGGAATTACTTTTATCAATAAATTTTATAAATTCTCTGAAAAAAGCACAGAAGTTGTAGATAAAGATTTTGTAGTAATGAGTTATAACGTACGTTTATTGAATCTTTTCGATTGGATTCCGAGAGATAATGTTGCTCAAGAAATAGTGGGTTTTGTGAACGATAAAAATCCAGATATTTTGTGTTTGCAAGATTTTTCGACATCGGCAAAAATAGATTTGAAAATTTATCCCTACAAATCAGTTTACATGAAGGGTAATAAAGTAAAATCTGGTCAAGCTATTTTTTCAAAATTTCCAATTGTAAATGAAGGTGAACTTTTGTTTTCAGATTCTTTCAACAGTGCTATTTTTGCAGATGTGAAAATTGGAAAAGACATTATTCGAGTTTACAATTTGCATTTGCAGTCCATAAAAATATCGCCAGATATCGAAGAAATCAATCAAAATGTTGATGGTTTAAACCAACAAAAATCTGAAATGATTTTTAAAAGAATTAGTGTGGCTTTTGCAAAACAACAGCAACAAGCAGAAATTATAATGAACCACAAAAGATCATGCAAATATCCACTGGTTGTTTGTGGCGATATGAACAATAGCGCGTTTTCGTATGTTTACCGAATTATAAAAGGCAACATGAAAGACAGTTTTGAAGAAGCTGGAAAGGGATTTGGACAAACCTATAATTTCAGATATTATCCAGCACGAATAGATTATATTTTTGCAGATAACAAGATGTCTGTAAAAAGCTTTAACAATTTTCCAGATTTTGTAAATTCAGACCATATGCCCATAATGAGTAGATTGGCGGTTGATTAGGTTATTTCAAATTTTGCTTCCTCAAATATTCCAAAGCAAATTTGCCTTCATTAAACAATAAATCCAAAATACTTAAATTATTCAAAAAACCATGTTTGGCATGAAAAACCTGGGTGTAGTTTTCAAACTCATTTTTATCTTTTTTGCCATTGGCCAAACCACGAAAATCTTCAAATTGTGGAACCTCATGAAAATATTCTATAGTTTTTTGTGGCTGAAAATCAAGCCTTAAACATTTAGAAACCAAATTGATAGTTTCTAAATTCAAATCCATTAAAAAAGTATGCTTTTTGGTAAAAACAGGTTGAAAAGTATCTTCAAAATATTCAAAAAAAGGTGAGGTTCTATAAGCCGATTCCAATGATTTAAAATGTTGCTTTTGCCAGTCAAATGCAGTTTCCAACTTGACATCCTTGGTCATTTGCTTGCTGTTTGAACTTTTGACAGGAACATTTAAAGGCTGAATTCCGTTTGGACTGTATATGTACATTCGATTTCTGTTGGTTTGCTTCTGGAAGTTATCTTCCATTTCAAACACAACCGAATCTGCTTTTGCAATAGACACAAAATGACTGATGGATGGGAAGTAAGTTGGATGTATCAGAGTGGGCATTCGGTTATATGTGGATTTGGTTATGTGTTGTTTGGTTATTTGTTGGGTTCTGTTGATCTGGTTATTTGGTAGTTTCTGAGTGCATTTAATTTATTGGTTATGCTTTCTAGATCTCGACGCAATTTTAAATATTCGTTTTCAGAAATAAAATTGAGTTCGAAACAAATTATTAGTTGATTTAAAACTTCAACAGCAGAACTAAAAGCCATTGTTGTAAAATGAGCTTTGTCTTTATTTGTTTGTCTAGAACTTCCTTCGGCTATGTTTGAACACACAGAAACGGAAGCTCTTCTAAGCTGAGAAGTTAAACCATATTTTTCAGTTTCTGGAAATTTGGTAGTTGCTAAATAAATTAATTTGGTGAAATTTTTAGATTCTTTCCAAACTTCAAGTTTCTCAAATGAATATATAAACATAATTTTTATTAACAAATAACCAAAAAAACAAATCCCCAAACTAACTCTTTCTTCTCTTTCTATAAAAATCAAATCCAAACCAAAAAACCAATGCTATCATAAAATACTTGAAGTAGGAAACAGGTTGCCCATCGCCACCAACAGTGCTAAATAAGCGTTCCCAACGAATTTTGTCTATAGCTCTAGACCACGGAATATTTGGGTCTAAACTCAACCATATGAAAACTGGTTTACCAACTACATGGTCAAATGGTACAAAACCCCAATAGCGACTATCCTCAGAATTATGACGATTGTCTCCCATCATCCAATAATAATCTTGTTTGAAAGTGTAGTTTAAAGCAGGTTTGTTGTTTATTAAAATTTGCCCTCCTTTTTCTTCCAGTTTATTGCCTTCATAAACGGTGATTAATCTTCTATAAAAAGGTAAATTTTCTTTATTTATTGCTACAGTTTTCCCAGCTTCTGGAATATAAATGGGTCCGAAATTGTCTTGACTCCAATTTTGGTTGTGGGGAAATATTCTTTTTTCATCTTTGTGTATAAATCTTGAAACACTTTCCACATTTGTATCATTTTTTATCCTATTCAATTTATCTTGGGTAAGATTTACATAAAATTTATTAAATACCGTTTCCAAATCTAATTTTTCTGTGATTTCAGAATCAGCACCAGGGCCTGTTAACTCAATGTATTCAGAAGAATCTCTGTTATATTCAAATAATTGTACTTTTCTTGGATTTTCTTTTAAATAATTTTGAACAATTGGATTATCCCATAAATTTTTCTTCATCTTCAATACACCAAATATTTCACTCACATCATATTGATTGAAAAAATTATCTGACTCGGGTCTATTTTTTAAAATTAATTTATGCTGATATTGTATGAGAGCTCTTTCTGGCAATGTTAGTTTTTTATTATTAATAAAAACATCTCCATTTTTTATTGAAAGGTTATCTCCTGGAATTCCTTGACAACGCTTCACATAATTTGATCTTTTATCTAGTGGTTTGTCAATATGCCTTTTGGATTTATCAAAAAACATATAAACAGTATCTACTGGCCAATTGAAAACAACAATATCATTTCGTTTTATTTCTTGCAATCCTGGAAATCTAAAAGAGGGCAATTGAGGAAAACTCAAATATGATTTTGTTTTTAAAAGTGGAATACTATCATGAACCATTGGCAATGCCACAGCAGTTCGAGGTGTTCTCGCACCGTAATGAAACTTGCTTACAAACAAGAAATCGCCCACCAACAATGATTTTTCCAAAGATGCTGTCGGAATATTAAAAGGCTGAATCAAATAACCATGAACTATAGTAGCAACTACAATCGCAAATAATAGTGAACTTATTGTATCGCCACTTTTTGTAGTCGCCACAATACTTCTGTCGCGCTTATATTCCACATTTTCAAAATAA
>NZ_JANLVD010000059.1:0-1575 GCF_031363805.1 Flavobacterium sp.
TTAATTGTTTTCCAAGTCGTGTTTTTTTATTATTGATGTGGCAAAAAAATATTACACCGAGTTTCAAAAACAAATGGTTGGTTTGCCAAGCGATAAACAGCTGAAAATAGCCACTATTTATAGTTTTAGTGCCAATGAAGGCGACCCGGAAATAGATGGAATTATCGAAGATGAAAACCTCGAGGATACCAGCCGATTAGACCAAAGTTCACGCGATTTTCTGGACGCAGCCATAAAAGATTACAACAAGATATTCAAGACCAATTTCGATACTTCCAGCGACAAGTTTCAAAACTACTATAAAGATGTATCGCAAAGGGTAAAGGATCGCGAAATTGACTTGCTTATTGTTGTGAATATGTTCCTAACGGGTTTTGATGCAACTACTTTGAACACTCTTTGGGTAGATAAAAACTTGCGTTTACACGGGCTATTACAAGCCTTTTCACGCACCAACCGTATCCTCAATTCTGTCAAAACCTTTGGCAATATCATTTGCTTCCGGAATTTGGAAAAAGCAACCAATGAGAGTATTGCGCTTTTTGGCGACAATGAAGCTGGTGGAGTTGTTTTGCTGAAAACCTATGATGAATATTACAACGGTTATAAAGATGGCGATAAAGATGTTCGCGGATATGCTGATCTTGTGAGCGAATTACAGGAAAAATTTCCTGTAGGAGGACAGATTATTGGCGAACAGAACCAAAAAGACTTTATCAAGTTATACGGTGCCATTTTGAAGGTAAAAAACATTCTTTCCGCTTTCGACGAATTTGCAGGTAATGAGATGTTGACCGAACGGGATATTCAGGATTACCACAGCATGTATATCAACCTTTACAATGATTTCCGAGGCAAGAACACGGGCGACAACGAAAATGTGAACGATGATATCGTGTTTGAAATGGAGCTGATCAAGGAAGTGGAAATCAACATTGACTATATTTTGGAGTTAATTCGCAAATATCACTTAGGTCATTTACTAGACAAGGAAATAGTAATAAGTATCAGCAAAGCCATTGATTCCAGCATGGAACTGCGCAACAAAAAAGAACTTATCGAACAATTTATTGAATCATTAACACCAACAACCAACATTGACGATGATTGGCGCTCTTTTGTTGATGCAAAAAAAATGGAAGAATTAGAAAGCATTATAACAGAAGAAAATTTGGACAAAGACGAAACGTACAAATTCATTAACAACGCTTTTCGCGATGGCTTTGTACAGGCTACTGGTACTGCTATTACAAAAGTATTGCCACCTGTATCACGATTTACACCAACTGGCGACCGTACAAAGAAACGAGATACTGCACTCGAAAAACTCATTGCATTTTTCAATAAATTTTGGGATATATCGGGTGGCCGCTTTTTAAAAAATTAGAATAGTTTTTTGTGATAAAACAAATATAAAAATATTTAAATTATAAAAGATAGTTTTCATCGATGCCCACTTTAGTTCAATCGCACAAAATTTAACTTCCATTGTTAAGTCCACTCTGAAAAGTCAGTTTTTTTTTGATTTTTAGCTTTTTTTTACCCTTAACCCTAAAGGGAAAAAGCTAAAAATCA
>NZ_JANLVD010000089.1:0-67571 GCF_031363805.1 Flavobacterium sp.
GAAGGATTGGGTATGTCGCCAAAACGGATTACACTTTCCACTTCTGGTGTTCCTAAAATGATCAAAAAGCTGGCAGATGATGAAGTTAAATTTAAACTAGCAGTATCATTACATTCCGCAATTGATGATATTCGGTCTCGAATTATGCCTTTTTCAAAAAATTTCCCTTTGGCAGATTTACGAGAAAGTTTAGAATATTGGTATGCAAAAACAAAAAGTAAAATTACTTACGAATATGTTGTTTGGAAAGATATTAATGATAATAAAGTTTCTATTGATGCCTTGGTCAAATTCTGCAAATATGTGCCTTGCAAAGTCAATTTAATTGAATACAATCCTATTGATGACGGCGAGTTTCAGCAAGCTTCAGACGAATCTATAAATGCTTACATTAAAGCTTTGGAATCCAACGGAATTGTTGCCAAAGTTCGCAGAAGCAGAGGAAAAGATATTGATGCCGCCTGTGGTCAATTGGCAAATAAAGAGGTTTAAATTTATTGATTTTCTGCTAAATACTTCAAAACTTTATTTCGTTTTAAAATAAAATTTGTTAGATGTTTTTTTAGAAAATATTCATCAAATATTTTTCCAAATATCCCAAAAGGTGTTTCATAATTCAAGTTGTCGATCATGACCGTTTTACCTTCTTTTTCAACAAAAGTATGTTCATGTTTGAACGATTTGAATTTTCCTTCTTCCATTTCATCAACAAAATAATCGTAGAAATCCATGGCGGTTATTCTGCTTTTGTGGGTTAAGTAAAACCCGAAATGTTTGCCACGCCATGTGACTGTTTCATTCAGGTTTATGAGTCCAGATTTTATTCCAGCAATTGCTTTTTCATTGGTGTTACTTGCAGAATTCTGATGGACATCAATATTTCTCGATAAGTCGAAAACTATTCTTTTTGGTGCGTTTATTTTTGTGAAAAGGTTTATGGTTGTCATTTTAAAATTTATAGTGTCCAACTAAATTATGAATAAAAAGCATTGTATTTACCACTGCAAAAATCACAAAAAGTGTGTTCATAAAATAACCTCCAACTTTAAATAATTTTTTTTTTGGAATGTCATACATTGGATAATAAGCAATTTGTGTTGCCACTTTTCCAACCCAATAAGCCGCAATTAACCCTGTTAAAGCTACTGCAAGTGCTGATTGTTCTTTCAATTCGGTTGTAAATAAAATCGCAATTAATCCAAAAGAAAAATTTAATCCTTGAATATATCTTCCATAGGTTTTTGCAATCTCTTGATTTAGAGGTTTTAGTTTTTTAACATCATTATACCAATCAAAGACTTGATGGCGAATGTATGGATAAATTAAAGCGGTGAAAATTTGACCAATTCCACTTATGATAATTAGCCAGTTTGGGATTGTTAGGTTCATTTTACATTGAATTTTATGATTTGAATTCGTCTGAAAACATCAATTATTACTATGAAAATAATGGTGTAAAAATATGTTTTCAAACTAATTTCTGGAAGATTTGTTATTGAATTTAAAAATAATAGTGGAAGTAAAAGAAAGGTGCCAAATAAAATACTTGTTGAAAAATTTCCAAAATAATTTAGTATAATTTCTTTAGAATGGTTTAAAACTAAAGTGCATTGAACAAGTAATAAAACAGCAAAAAACGAAATTATTTTAAGAATAGAGAATGAAATTAAATACTGATTTATAATTAAACTTGAAATAAAAACTGCAAATAAAATATACAAAATTCTATATTTATAACTAAAATCTGGAATACATTGCAACTTAATTTCCTTTTTAATTTTACTCGGAATAATTACTTTTCGATTATAAGAAATAAATGAATATAATTTTTTTAGAAAGTATTTAATAGGTTTTATATTTCCAACTTTTTCTATCCATGGAAATGAAAATCCGATAACTTTTAATAAGCTTTCAATGCCATAAATCACGGTTTTGTTTTCATTATCGACCAATGCAATTTCGTTTGAAGCGCGTTCTACATCGATAAAATTTTGTTCCTCATCAGATAATTGACAATATGGTTTCTTGCCATTTTCGTCAAGCATTCCAGCTTTTATAAATCCAGAAGTGTAAATTCGACAAAGTGGACAATCTTCGTCGAATAATAAGGTTTGGTTAGTTAGCGTTTTCATTATGAGCTTTTTTATATATTATTACAGATAGGTAAATTGCTAATATTGGTGGGAAAGCAAATAAAAGATATTTTATAATTTCATTAATTTGCATACTGAAGGTTACAAATAATGTTAAGAAAAATACAATGACAAGTATAATATAAGTTTTAAGGTTTTTATTTTTAGGTTCATCAATTAGCATCTTTATTCCTAATATAAATTGAATAAGACCAGTAAGTATAGTTGACAAGAGCGCAAAAATTAATGCGCCTTCTTTGAATAATGGATAAGTAATCAGTATTAATAACGGTAATCCGACTGCAAAGTAATTTAGATAGTTTATGTTTTTCATGATTTTTGTTTTAAACTTTCAGAAAAAAATGAAAGTTATTCTTAATTTTTTTTACTTCATTATTTTTAAAACCAATTTCCCCAACCAATTGTCTTTAAATTCAGTTGCTTTTTCCAACATATTATCGGCTTTTAAAACAAAATCATATAATTTTGTGGTTTGATCAATAAAATGATTGGCTTCATCAGAATTATTTGTTTCAATAGATGAAACTTCTTTCAATACTTTCAATGCTGGTCTAATTTCTCTTTTGCTTCGTTCTCTAGCAATTTTTACGGCCAATTCGTCTAAATTTTTTTCGGCTGTAAAAAATTCTCTTCGTTCACCAGCTTTGTATTCCTTGTAAACAATCCCCCAATCCATCAAAGCACGCAAATTCATAGATGCATTTCCACGAGAAATTTGTAGTTCTTCCATAATATCTTCCATGGAAATGGCATCGTTGGAAACCATCAGTAAAGCATGAATTTGCGCCATAGTTTTGTTAATTCCCCATTGACTTCCCAATGCGCCCCAAGTTTGAACGAATTTATTTTTTGCTTCTCTGAACTCCATTTTTTGGATTTATTTATTTGACATTACAAAGATATGTAAATGTTTTTGAACTTTCAATAATAAATGAAAGTTTATTTTATATTCTATTTTTTGAAATTAAAAATAGTAATATTGGTGAACGTAATCACCAAATTAAATATAATATTGGTGAATACAATCACTAAATAATATATTATATTGGTGAATACAATCACCAAAAAGTGTATAATATTGGTGAATAGAAAATAAATTTATATATTTGTAAAAAATTATAACGATGATAATTAGAGATTTAACATCAAATTTAAAAGCAAAACTGCATAAAGGCAAAGTCATTGTGCTTATTGGTCCAAGGCAAGTTGGAAAAACTACTTTGATAAATGCTATTTTAAACAAAAATGACTACTTGTTTTTAGATGGTGATGACAATACTGTAGCAGAAACTTTATCGAATGCCAATACTGAAAACTTAAAAAACATTATTGGTGACTATAAATATGTTTTTATAGATGAAGTGCAGCGCATTCCAAATATTGGTTTGAAGTTGAAGATTATGGTGGATCAAATTAAAGATGTTCAAGTAATAGTTTCTGGTTCATCGGCTTTTGATATTAACAATGAAACTCAAGAACCATTGACAGGTCGAAAATTTCAATTTCAAATGTATCCAGTTTCCTGGAACGAATTTGAGAAAAATGTTGGTTTTATGAAAGCCCAACAGCAACTCGAATTGCGATTGCTTTATGGAATGTATCCTGATGTGATTAATAATTTTGGCAACGAATATGAAATTCTTAAAAATTTGGTTTCAAGTTATTTATATAAAGATATTTTAGCTTTGGCAGGAATTCGAAAATCAAATGTTTTAGAAAAAATACTACAAGCATTGGCATTGCAAGTTGGGAGTGAAGTGAGTTATAACGAAATTGCACAACTAGTTGGTGTAGATAAGAATACGGTTAATAATTACATTGATTTGTTAGAAAAAAGTTTTGTAGTTTTTCGTTTGAATAGTTTTTCGAAAAACATTCGCAATGAGATTAAAGCCAATAAAAAGATTTACTTTTATGACAATGGCGTTCGGAATATGGTTATCGGAAATTTCAATAATTTGGATTTGCGACAAGACAAAGGTGCCTTATGGGAAAATTTTTTAGTTTCTGAAAGAATGAAAGTATTATCGTATTCTCAAAGTTTGGCAAAACCCTATTTTTGGCGCACTACAACGCAACAAGAAATAGATTATATTGAAACCAATGCCGATAATGTAAGTGCGTTTGAATTTAAATGGGCAAATTCTAAAAAAGTAAAATTACCAAAATCTTTTCAGGATGCTTACAATCCAACTTTTTTAGTTTTGGATAAGAATAATTTCAGGGATTTTTTAAAGCTTAATTATTTAATAAATCTTTAGTAGGTTAAGTTTTAAGCTAAATTATTATCCATAATAGAAATTAATCACAAAAACTCTCAAATTTTGAGATGAGAATTATGTCATAGATTAAGATATTATTGATATTTTGTAAAATTATTATATTAATAAACAAAATAAGTTTTAGATAAATAATTTGTATATGTAATATTTTACAGATTAAAAATTCGATAATAATTCTCAACAAAGTTTGTGATATTTATAAAAAGGCAATCTAAACTAATTATGCTATTTTTTGATAAATAGTTGTTATATACAGCAGAAATATCAAATTTTCCTAAAAATTTGTTTCAGTCTAGGATTTACTAAAGGTTGTTTTAAATTTGCACTCATAATTTTATAAACAATTTTAAAAAAACAAAATGAAAAAACTATTAATTTTATCAATCGCGTCAATTTTTTTATCTAACTGCACTACAGACGAAATAATGAGCAATCCAGCAGTAAAATCTGAATCACCGATTGTTGTTGTTGAAAATAATTCGGCTGAATTAAATAATAACATAGCTGCGAAAACAATAAATGCTTCAACAGTTGTAACCATAAGTACGATTACAAGAGGTTTTTCTTCATCAATATCAATCAACAACGGATATATGACAAGAAATAGTAGTGGAGTTGTACAGCCTACGACTGTAAAAATGAATACTGCAAAATGGATAACATTCAAACAAAAGTTTTCAGCTCTAAATTTAGTAAAAGTGTCAAGTTATGAACCATCAACCTGTTTAAGATGTTCTGGTGCAGATTTAGCTCAAACTTTGGAAATTAGCTACAATGGAGTTATTTATACTTCTCAAGAATTTGACAAAACTAATCCACCAACGGCATTGAAAAATTTTGTGAGTTACATGAATTCATTAAATTAATAACATAACTTTTACTTTTAAAAAAGTAAGTTATATCAAAAAGAGCCATTAAGTAAAGTAACTTAATGGCTTTTTTGATTATAAGAAATTAAACCAACCCAGCTCTCTTCAATAAAGCATCCGCCTTTGGTTCTTGTCCGCGAAAGCGTTTGTACAATTCCATTGGCAATTCGGTTCCGCCTTTTGAAAGTACATTGTCCTTGAATTTTGTTGCTGTTTCCTTATCGAAAATTCCTTTTTCCTGAAAGAATGCAAATGCATCTGCATCAAGTACTTCTGCCCATTTGTAGCTGTAATATCCAGAAGAATAGCCGCCAGCAAAAATATGTGAAAAGGAAACCGACATACAATTTTCGGCAACATCTGGATATAAAGTTGTGCCTTCAAATGCTGTTTTTTCAAATGCTTTTACATTGGTAATTTCAGATGGATTGTTGCTATGAAAAGCCATATCCAATAACCCGAAACTCAATTGTCGCAAAGTTGCAATTCCTTCTTGAAAACTAGCACTTTCCTTGATTTTTTCGACGTATTCTTGCGGAATTATTTCGCCAGTTTCATAATGTTTGGCGAATAATGCCAAAGCTTCCGGCTCGTAACACCAGTTTTCCATAATTTGAGAAGGCAATTCTACAAAATCCCAATAGACTGATGTTCCAGACAAACTTGGGTACACTGTATTTGCCAACATTCCGTGTAAACCATGACCAAATTCGTGGAATAAAGTGGTTACTTCATTGAAAGTTAAAAGTGAAGGTTTGGTTTCGGTTGGTTTTGTAAAATTGCAAACGTTGGAAATATGTGGACGTTCATTTTTTCCTTCCTTTATATATTGCGATTTGTAACTCGTCATCCAGGCACCGTTTCGTTTTCCTTTTCTTGGAAAAAAATCAGCATAGAAAATAGCGACCAATTCATCGAATTCATCTTTTACTTCGTAAGTGGTAACTTCTTCGTGGTATTTGTCGATATCAAAAATTTCGGTAAACGTTAATCCAAATAATTTATTGGCAATTGTAAATGCGCCATTCAAAACATTTTCCAACTGAAAATAAGGTTTTAGTTTTTCGTCATCGAGATTGAATAATTTTTGTTTCAATTTTTCAGAATAATACGGTCCATCCCATTTTTCAAGATGATCAATTCCGTCCAAATCTTTTGCGAAAGTTGATAGTTGAGCAAATTCACGTTCAGCTGCAGGTTTTGCTTTGATTAATAAATCATTCAAAAATGATTTTACTTTTTCTGGATTTTGCGCCATTCGTTCTTCCAAAACAAAGTGCGAATGGGTTTTGTATCCTAACAAGTTCGCTCTTTCAAAACGTAATTTTGCAATTTTCAAAGTGATTTCTTGATTATCGAATTCGTTATTTTGAAATGCTTTTTTTCCAGCTGCGATTGAAATTTCTTTTCGAAGTTCACGATTTTCGGCATAAGTTACAAATGGTAAATAACTTGGCATATCGAGTGTAAAAATCCAACCTTCTAAATTTTTGCTTTTCGCTAATGCTTTTGCCGCTTCGATTGTTCCTTCAGGCAAACCTTTTAAATCATTTTCATTTGTGATATGCAATTGATAATTGTTGGTTTCTGCTAAAACATTTTCGCTATATATCAGTTTTAGTTTTGCCAATTCGGTATCAATTTCACGAAGCTTTGATTTTTTTTCATCGGATAATAAAGCTCCGTTTCTAGAAAAACTTTTGAATTTTTTGTCTAATAATGTCGCTTGTTCTGTTGTAAGATTTAAAGTATCTTTTTGTTCGTAAACCGATTTTATTCTTTTAAATAAGTCTTCGTTTAAGGTGATGTCGTTGCTGAATTCGGTTAGTAATGGCGTAACTTCTTGTGCGATTTTTTGCATTTCTTCGCTGGTTTCTGCCGAATTCAAGTTAAAGAAAATAGACGATAACCTATCTAATGCATTTCCTGAAAAATCCAAGGCTTCGATTGTGTTTTGGAAAGTTGGCATTTCTGGATTGTTGATTATGACATCAATTTCTGCTTTTGCAGATTTTATATTTTCGATAAAAGCTGGTTTGTAATCTTCCATTTTAATTTGTAAAAATGGTGCTGTATCGTATTTTGTGTTAAACGTTGAGGTTAGTATTTTCATTGCTAGCAAAGGCGCAAATGCGCAAAGTTTAAAGATTAGAAATTATTTTAAAGTTTATGACTGAACTTAACTGATGGCTTTAGCCCTGATGGAAGTGGAAATTTTGAAGGAAGAAATAATATTATTTTCTTGGCTAAAAGAGCGACCAATCCCGATAGCTATCGGGACCTTTTGGACATTGAAAATAAATTATTTTGACAAAAAATTGAAACGAACAGCAGGATTGGCTTCAAAAAAAATTAATACTGATTGGTCGCCAACAACACCAAAGTACAAGCAATTTCCACTTTAATTTTATTCAATTCAAGCAATTGATAAAACTCTGGATTTTCGGTTCCTGGATTAAAAACTACACGTTTTGGTTTGGCTTCCACAACATAATTGTAATAATCACGCTGACGCGCAGGATTTAGATATAAAGTAACAGTGTCAATATTTGCTAGAGGAATATTTTTGGTTCTAATGTTTATTCCAGCAACTTCGCCAGCATTTTGACCTATTGCAATAACAGAATGTCCTTTTTCGACCAACATCGTAATAGCTTTAAAAGCGTAACGATCAGGTTTTGAAGACGCGCCTAAAACCAATGTTTTTTTATTTTTCATGGCGCAAATTTACAAAAAAAAGGTTGTTTTAATTGCTATTTTTAACGTTACGTTGTTTTTAAGTTTAAATTTGCTAAACAAAGTTGACCTAATTTCGCAAAAAAACTATGGAGATTTTTATTTATCTTTTCTTCGCTCTGTTTTCAGTCTTAAATCCAATAGGAACCGTGCCTATATTTGTGGGCTTAACCCAGCACGATAGTAAATCCGAGCGTTCTAGAATTTCTTTTTGGACCGCCATTGATGTATTTATAATTCTTATTATTTCGTTTTTTGTGGGTCAATATGTACTTTCATTTTTCGGAATTACGATCAATGCACTTCGAATAACCGGCGGAATTATCATTGCAAGTTCAGGTTTTTCGCTTTTAAATGGAAAATTCAATAAGAACAAAGGAATTAATAAAAAGGTAGAACAAGAAATTCAAATTCGCAACGATATTGCGCTCACACCGCTGGCCATGCCAATGTTGGCGGGACCAGGATCCATATCGCTACTCATTGCATATTATCAAGAACACCACACAACGCCCGAAATGCTATCGTCAAGTTTTGCCATTCTTGCAGTATCAGTAGTCATTTATTTAATACTCAGAAGTGCACATTACCTATCTAAAATTTTGGGAACATCAGGCATTGTAGCCATTTCAAGAATAGTTGGTTTTTTAACCATAGCTATTGGCGTTCAATACATTATAAGTTCCGTATTAAGTATCGTTCGAGGAATTTAATTTTTTTGAAGCTATTTGCTTCGCCAGTTCACTGAAGCTAGTGTCCAGCACTACACTTCAATCTTTTGTTCAAAAAACTTTTTTTGCACCATTTTGAATTGGCTTCCTTTGGTCGCCATTCAAAATAGGCAAAAAATAGCTTTTTTCTCAAAAGGATTTCCGTTTCGATCTGGGCTAAAACTAGCATTTCGTTCTAAATTTCAATAATTTTTGTAACTTTATAGAAATTATCTACGTATGAAAATTTTGTTAACAGGTGCAAACGGTTATGTTGGCAGAAGATTGCTTCCTGAACTGCTCGAACAAGGTCACGAAGTAGTTTGTTGCGTTCGCGACCAGTTAAGGTTGGGTTTGGACAAGCAAACATTGTCCAGAGTCACCATTTGGGAAGTCGATTTTCTAGAAAATCCAAATCTTGCAAATATTCCTCAAAATATAGATGTTGCTTATTTCTTGATTCATTCCATGGCATCGTCAACAAGCAGTTTCGATATTATGGAAGCCACAGCTGCCAAAAATTTCAATATTTATATGGAAGCCATTCAAACCAAACAAGTCATCTACTTGAGCGGCATTGTCAATGATCCAAATTTGTCCAAACACATGCAATCCAGAAGCAATGTGGAGAAAATATTATCACAAAGCAAACACAAATTAACAGTTTTAAAAGCTGGAATTATAGTAGGTTCTGGAAGTTCCTCATTCGAAATTATTCGAGATCTTTGCGAGAAGTTGCCTATTATGATTACACCAAAATGGGTTTTAACAAAATCGCAACCCATTGCCATTCGAGATGTTATTAAATATTTAACTGGTGTTATTAATAGAGAAGATTGCTTTAATCAATCGTTTGATATTGGTGGGCCAAATGTGATAACCTACAAACAAATGATGCAATTGTATGCTAAAACTCGAGGTATTAGATTGCTTATTATAACCATTCCAATCATGACACCCAAATTATCTTCCTATTGGTTGTATTTTGTGACATCAACTTCTTATAAATTGGCAATGAATTTGGTAGATAGTATGAAAATGGAAGTAATTTGCAAAGACAATCGTTTGCAAAAAATACTGGGAATCAAACCTATTTCCTATGTTGATGCCATAAAACTGGCTTTTTTAAAAATTGAACAAAATTTGGTCATTTCCAGTTGGAAAGACAGTCTGTCAAGTAGCAGATTTAAACAAAATTTATCAGCCTATATTCAAGTGCCTACTTTTGGATGCTTAAAAGACAGTAAATCTCTAAAATTAGAGAATCCAGAACAAGCTTTAGAAAATATTTGGTCTATTGGAGGCGCAAGAGGATGGTATTATGGGAATTGGATGTGGAAAACCCGCGGTATGATTGATAAATTATTTGGTGGCGTGGGCATGCGCAGAGGAAGAACCAGTCCGACATTAATTGACAGTGGAGATGCGCTTGATTTTTGGCGTGTATTGCTTGCTAACAAAGAAGAAAAACGATTATTACTCTTTGCCGAAATGCGTGTTCCAGGTGAAGCATGGCTTGAATTTCGGATAGATGAAAACGATATTTTACACCAAATTGCAACCTTTAGACCTATCGGAATTTTCGGAAGATTGTACTGGTATGCTATGATTCCATTTCATTTTTTTATATTTGACGGAATGTTACGAAATATTGCCAATTCAAAAAACTAAAACCCATGAAGAAAATTATAATTTTTTTACTAATTACCAATACAATTATTAGTTGTAAAACCGATAGTACATCATCGTCTATTTCAATTCCTAGCAAAAAAACTGCACCAGTTGCAAAACAAAAACCTATTGCTAACGATCCCAAATTTTTAAACGATTTTTTTGCTAATATGCAAGGTAGTTACTCATCCAAAGCGCAATCGAAAACAGACAAGACTTATTACTACATAACACTACGAATGACTCCGATTTGGAAAAACAAAGGGAATTATATGTATGTGGAACAATCATTGTTTACCAAACAAAATAAGCCCTACAGAATTAAAATTTATAAGTATATTCAAAAAAATAATAATGAAATTATAAATGAAATTTATGGTATTAAAAATGAGCAAAAATGGATAGGGAAATATAAAAATCCTAAGCTATTTGATGCGCTTTCAGAAAAAGATTTGGAATTAAAACAAGGTTGCGAAGTGATATTTAAGCGTGAGAAGGACAGTAGTTTTACTGGGAAAAGCGGTAGAAAAACTTGTCCTAGCGAATTGAGAGGTGCTGAATATGCTACTTCAAAAATAACACTCACCAAAGGCAAAATGATAGCTTGGGATCAAGGCTTCGACAAAAGAAACAAGCAAGTTTGGGGCGCAACGAAAGGTGGTTATATTCTTGAAAAAATAATTGAAGTGTCAAAACCAAAAATTAAACCTAAAACAGAAGTTAAACCAAAAACAAAAACAGAATCAAAAATAGCTGTTACAAAACCAGTTGTAAAATCAAGTACCAAAACCACATCAAAAGTTGTGGTAAAAACTCCAGCAAAAACAATAGCCAAATAGTTTTTTTGATAGATATGCAATTAAAAAAAATCATTTTTTTAATTGCATATCCTGATTTATATTGAGATTATTCCTGAGGTAAGAAAATTTCTGCCATCATACAACGGGCACTTCCGCCGCCACAAGCTTCGATAGTATCCAAACTTGAACTTAAAATAGTAATGTGCTCTTCTAGTTGTGCAATTTGTTTTTTAGTCAAACTTTTATGTGCAGAAGCACTCATGATAAGATACCTGCGATCGTCTGCTCCTTGTAATTCTAGCATATTTCCTGCAAAATTATTCATTTGATCTTCGGTAATCAAAATAATTTCTTTGCCATCGCCTTTCAAGCTATCTAGAACTAACTTTCTTTCTTTTTTATCGTCGATACAATCAGCACAAATAACGGCAAAAGTATCACCAATACACATCATCACATTGGTATGATAAATTAATTTTCTTTCACCATTTACTTTTTGAAAAGCTTCGAAAATAACTGGTGTATATTCAAAATCTTCACAAAATTCAATAAATAATTCTTCGTCAGCTCTTGGTGATAATGCACAATAAGCTTTATCATTTTCTCTATCTAAAACAATACTTCCAGTTCCTTCTAGAAAAAAGCCATCTTCTTCAGCAGAAGAATAATCCATAATATCATTCACTACAAAACCTTTATCTTCTAGAATGTCTAAAATTTCTTCTCTACGTTCTAGTCTTCTGTTTTCTGCAAACATCGGGTACAAAGCCACATCGCCATTGTCATGAAATGAAATCCAATTGTTTGGGAATATAGAATCTGGAGTGTCGGGATCTAGGGTGTCGTCAACTACTGTAACATCGATACCTACCATTCGCAATTTGTTTACAAAAGTGTCAAATTCTTCTTGTGCTTTTGCATTAACCGTCTCAGCAGAAAGTCCGTCGAGTACTTTTTGGTAATAATTATTTACGGCTGTTTGTTCGTTCATTCGGAATGCTACCGGACGAATCATGAGTATGGAATTGGTTGTTTGTTTCATTTATATTGTTGTGGGTTATGAGTTGTGGGTTATAACCACTTCATTTCATCGCAATGATTATTAATTATATGTGTTATCAAGTAATCTTCGTTAGATTTTTCAAAGAAGATGTACCAAACTGTTCTAGATTTAGTTTTATAAAAATATAATTCGTTCCTAAATTTTGGAGCTCGGAAGGAGTTTTTTTGTTTGGAAAATCTTTTATATTATCTTTTATAAAATAATAAATATCAGAAACATATATTTCGGCACTTTCAACAAATCCAAAATATTCTTTTCTGTAAAGGATTTGAATTAAATCGTCTAAATAACTAGACGCTTCATCTGTGAAAACTATGTTTATTTCTTCCAATAACTTCTGATTTTTTTTATAGAACGTTGTCTAGCGTCTTCCAATGAAATTCCTTTTTTAAATTCTTCTTCAAAATTAAAAGTGGCATTTCGTTTAATCTTTGCAATTTCCGTCAAAAGTTTTTCATCATCTAGCGAGGAAATCCAATCGATAATATCTTTTTTAGCAGTTGTAGTTTCCATATTTATTGCTTTTTGCATTCAAATATAACAAAAATTTGCCAACTTAATCTCTAATTAGTGGCAAAGTCGAACATCGCAGTAATCCTTCTTGTTTGGCAATTTCGGCATACGGAATTTCTTCTACAATAAATCCGTTTTCACGAAGCCACGTATTTAATCTTACAAAGTTTTTTTCAGAAACTACCACATTCGGCGCAATTGAAAAAACATTCGAATTCATATCATACATTTCATCGCGCGTGATATGAAATAAATTTTCTTTGCCAAACAACTTGACTAAAAACATGTAATCTGCTTCTTCACGGAAGCCACTTTTGTAAATAATTCCTTTTCCATTTCCAATAGGTTGAAAACAACAATCTAAATGTAGGGCATTGTCTCTTGCTTCAATTTTTGATTTTACCAAATCAAACTCTTTAACTATTTTATTTGGAAATAAATTTTTTATATAGGCAACACCTTGCATATTTGTTCTGGCTGTAATATAATCTTTATAATCTGAACCTTTGTAAGTTCCAATAAAAATATAATCATCATGCAAAATTACATCGCCACCTTCGATATGCACTTCTTCTGGCGGACGAACTACTTTTGCTGGATTTATTTGGTCAATAACAAATTGAATTGCATCTAACTCACGTTCTCTATCTGGAAGAATGTTGGCTTTAATAAAAGTATCATCTATAACAAAACCTATATCGCGAGTGAAAATTTGATTGTAGTTTTCTATCATTTTAGGACGATACACTTTGACATCATACTTCTGGAAAACTTTATTAAAAGCTTCCATTTCTTTGACCATATTTTCTTCCACAGGATACGTTCCTGCCAAAATATGTTCCAATGATTTTGGATCGTAAGCCTCATCAATACTGGGTGTGGGTCCGTTATTGAGTGCGTATCCCAACACAACTGCTCTCAATCTCGAGGATTCGTTTTTAACATTTAATTCTAACATAAAATAGCTTTTGGCTTCGAGCAAATATAGAAAAAGCTTCCCGATAAAGAGAAGCTTTTTGTTTAAATTATTAAGAAATTATCTTTTATCCACGCTTTTAAATTCACGCAACGGATGCCCAGTATATATTTGTCTTGGACGACCAATAGGTTCTTTATTTTCACGCATTTCTTTCCATTGTGCAATCCAACCAGGAAGACGACCAATTGCAAAAAGAACTGTAAACATATCCGTTGGAATTCCTAATGCTCGATAAATTATTCCTGAATAAAAATCGACATTTGGATATAATTTTCTTGATACAAAATACTCATCTACCAAGGCAGATTCTTCCAATTTTTTGGCAATTTGAAGAATAGGATCATCAACACCTAATGTTCTTAAAACTTCGTCGGCTGCTTTTTTAATAATTTTGGCTCTTGGATCAAAATTTTTATATACTCTGTGACCGAATCCCATCAAACGGAATTCATCATTTTTATCTTTTGCTTTGGCCAAATATTTATCGGCATCGCCACCATCTTTTTGAATATCTTCCAACATTTCTAGTACTGCTTGGTTTGCGCCACCGTGAAGTGGTCCCCAAAGTGCAGAAACTCCTGCGGAAATAGAAGCGAACAATCCAGCATGAGAAGAACCCACCATTCTGACAGTAGATGTAGAACAGTTTTGCTCGTGATCTGCATGCAAAATGAACAATTTATCTAATGCTGCAACAACCACTGGATTTGAAGCGTAAGGTCCAGTTGGTAGTTTAAACATTAATTGCATAAAGTTTTCTACATAGCCAATTGTATTGTCATAATAATTTAATGGGAAACCCATACTTTTTCTGTAAGTCCAAGTAGCAAGCACCAAAAATTTGCCCATTGTTTTACAAATGGCTTCATACATTTCTTTGTCATTTTCTACATTAACCATTTTAGGATTAAAAGCGGTCAAAGCACTTGTCAAAGCAGATAAAACACCCATTGGATGAGCAGTTTTTGGAAAACCATCAATAATGTTTTTCATTTCCTCGTTAACCAATGTGTATTTTCGAATATTTCTTTCGAAATTTTCTAGCTCTTGCTTAGTTGGCAATTCGCCAAAAATCACTAAATATGATACTTCAAGAAAATCTGCTTTATCGGCCAAATCTTCGATAGAATATCCTCTGTAACGTAATATTCCTTCTTCTCCATCGAGGAAAGTAATATCACTTTTACAAACACCTGAATTTTTGTAGCCAGGATCGTAAGTGATTGCTCCTGATAAATCTCTTAATTTACTAATATCGATGGCTGTTTCGTTTTCGCTTCCAACCAAAACTGGAAGTTCATACTTATTTCCATCAAGTTCTAATATTGCTGTTTTTGACATAATATAATATGGGAATTAATCTGAAATATATAATTTAACAAATTTATGGAAATACTTATTAAATAAAAAAATTTTAAGGTAACGATTTCGTTAAATATTATATAAAAATTGTTTTTTATGGAATTTATTTACTTAAGATCGTTGAAATCTTTTAATAAACCCATTTTTTCATAATTTTCAAATATTAAATTTTGGCAACTGTTTATTTTTAGCCCAGATAGAAGTGAAAACCCTTTTGAAAAAAAACAATTATTTTTCTAATAAAAAAAGAGCAACCAACGGAAGCTCCTTTTTTTGTTTAGAAAAATTTTGTTTTTTGAAAAAGGTTGAAACGAATAGCTGGAGTGGCTCCTATTTAAAAATTACAAATTATTTTACAGCTGGCTTATAATTCTGTTTATCAATTATCATTTTTGATAATATTTCTCTTAAAATTTCTGAAGTTCCTCCACCTATTGGTCCCAAACGACTGTCTCTTAATAAACGAGCTAAAGGATATTCTTCCATATAACCGTAACCACCAAGCATTTGAAGGCAACTATAGATGGTTTCGTCCGCTACTTTTGTAGATTTCAATTTGGCCATTGTAGCTTCTTTTACTACATATTCGCCTTTGTTTAGTCTTGCTACTGCTGCATAATTGAATATTTTGCAATGCTCAACTTCGGTAGCATGGTCGACCATAGTGTGTCGCAATGCTTGAAATTTATCGATTGTTTTGCCGAATGCTTCGCGTTGCGACATATAATTGATAGTATAATCGATAGCATATTCGGCTCTTGCGTGTGCATTGATGGCCATTATAAGTCGCTCTAATGCAAAATGTTGCATAATATAAGGAAAACCTTTTCCTTCTTCGCCCATTAAATTTTCTAGGGGAATTTCTACATTATCGAATGCAATTTCGGCAGTATCTGAAGCTCTCCAACCTAGCTTATCTAGCTTGGTTGCAGCTATTCCTTTTAGATTTGTATCGACCAAAAACATACTAATTGCTTTGTTTCCTGATGCAATATTTGTTTTTGCAGCTACTACATAATAATCCGCGTAAACACCATTTGTGATGAATGTTTTTGAGCCATTTAAAATATATTTATCGCCTTGTTTTGTGGCTGTGGTTCGCATACCTGCTACATCGCTACCTCCAAAAGGTTCGGTAAGACACAACGCACCTATTTTATCGCCTGCAATACTTGGAGCCAAATAATCTTGCTTGATTCGCTCATCGCCTTCAGCATTTAGATGTGTCATGGCTAAATAAGCATGAGCCCAAATTGCTGCTGCAAAACCTGATGATTTTATTTTTTGAAGTTCTTCTAATAGCACAACTGTATAGAATAAATCGAGATTCATTCCACCATAGGCTTCAGGATATGCTATTCCGAAAAAACCCATTTCTCCAAATTTTTTCCAAATGAAGCGTTCTATTGTGCCTGTTTTTTCCCATTTTTCTATGTGAGGCACCACTTCTTTTTGCAAAAAATCTTGCAAACTTTTTCTAAACAATTCGTGTTCTTCGGTAAAGTAAATTGAATTCATGTAACTAAGGCTTTTTATCTGTTTTTTTTAGAATTCCAAATATAAGGCTATTATTTTTATTTTATCAACAGGAAAACCTTTAATTTTTGTTAAATCATCAATGTTTTTAATTCCTGAATTCATACTTCTGTAAGTCACTATTTCCTTAGCCAGAGCGTATTTAAAATAAGGAAACTTGGTTAATTCTTTGATTGGCAAATTATTAATGTCAATTTTTTTAACTACTGTTGAACCTGAAATTTTGAAATGAGAATTTAATTCCGCTATTACTTCCGGCGATAATCCCCAAATATCCTGCATTTGATCCATATTTACATAAGCACCCAATTTTTCTTTTTCTTTCAGAATTCTATCTGAAATAGCATCGCCAATTCCATATATTTTTACAAAATCTTCTTTAGTAGCCTGATTAATGTCTAGAAGAATAATTCTTTCTTTTTTTGAAAAATCTTTGAAATTTGAGTTATCATATTTTGGGTATTGCTTTTTATTGCTTACCCAATCTGGAAATTTAAAATAGGGTGACATTGTAGCCAACAAAGAGTCTGAAATTTTAGTTACCTCTTGAAATTCTTTAGCAGAATTGACATATTTATTTGTTTTTCTAAAAGCAAGTAGTCTATCTATTTCGGCAATTTTCATTCCGAGTTTGTAGCCTTTAAAATCTGTAATAAAGTTGGGATTGTAGGGATAAATTTTATAACTATCTTCATTTGCAATACCTTTCATAGAATCAATTTCCGTTTGCATTGACAACCACTGTTCATCTTCTTTAGAAACTACTTTATTTGTTGAAAAATCTACAAAAAAATACAGAAGCTGAAAAATTACAATCAAACCGACTAAAACTGCCAAACCTGCTCTTTGCTCTTTATTAAAAATAAAATACTGTTTGAAATTCATATTACAGATCGAAAACTGAAGTTCTTTTGGCGCGAATTAAATCTTTCAATCGCAACCAAAAAGCCAGTGTTAAATATACTCCAAACCACAATCCAGCTGTTACAAATGATATATAAATAAAAAACAAACGCACGCTATTGGCTCGCATTCCAAGCCTATCTGCCAAACGAGAGGAAACATGAAATCCTTGTTTTTCGAAAAAATATTTTAATTTTAAAACGAATCTCATTGCGTTTGTTTGAAAATTTGGTTATTTGGTTATTCGTTTTGTAAAACTACAAAAAACTAGTTACTTAACAATCGTAAAATATGCAAATCTAATTCCTTAATAATTCTAAACCAATTGCACATTGCAAACAGGCACTTTTGTTGCAATATTCATTTTTGAGTTGCAACAATGATTGTGTTTCAAAAGCATTTTTTGAAACTATTCCTATTGATTTGAACTTATCAATTATGGCATTTTTTTCGGGTGCAATTTGTTCCAAAAAATAAATATTTTCTTCTGATGTTTCTTTGCCTTGGCTTTTCTCGTAAGCAAAACGAAACGGAATTATGGTATTAATGATAAGCAAATCGATAAATCCTTTGGATAATGATTTTGATTTTTTGGGGCTTATTTTATCAAAATTATAATGTGTTTGCCAATATTCACTCACTGAAACATTAAATATTTGATATATTTCTTGAATAGTTTTAGCAGCAATTACTTTTGAAAATAAATTTTGATGTGTTTGATATAAATTCGCCAATTGCGACAATCGTATCGTTGGGAAATTATCTGGTCTGTGTTTGAAAAATTGAATTGGTTCTAAAATCACGTTTTCCAACATGTATTTGTTTTGAAGATATTCCCAGCGAGATTTTAAATTCTTAAAATAAGCGTCTTCTTTTTCGTTTTCTAATAATGATGCTTGACCAAAAAACATTGCTTCCAGATTTTCAACATCAAAAGTTTCTTTTCTTAGAATCGAAAATGGAATTGATTTGGCAATTTTAAAAAAAATTTCACCATTGGTATTCAAACCAAAATTTTTAGCCAAAAAACAAAATAGTGTTGCTTCCCAATCGTTTTGATTCCCGAATAATAAATTTTGAATTGGGTTTGATTTTCTTTCCAATCGTTCAAAAAATAATCGTTCTTGCCAATTTTTAATTACAAATTGAGGAATCGTTTTTATTTCGTTTTCACAATAAATCCAAGATTTTTTAGACTTCAATCTTTGATATTGATGAATTAAATCCTTAGAGACATAATTTTTGATTTCTAAAACTGGAATTTCTGAATTGTCTTTTCTAAAAATGGTCGCATCGTGTTCCCAAACTACATGCAAAATTACTGAATCATAATTGTCGTCTCGTTCGTGATTGTGTACGTACCAATCTGATGATTTAATATGAATTTCGATATTTCCAGCCCATTTTTGATTGTCAATTTCTATTTGTGCATTGAAAAAATCTGGACCAGCTAATTGTGTATAATCGCCAACTTTAATAATAGTTATATTTTCTCCTGAAGTAGTTTTTAAATGGGTAAAATCAAATTTTTTGAATTGCCAAATGTAGTGGAGAAAATCTTCTTTCATAAGTTAGAATATTCGATTTTTAGATTTTTTGATTAGTCGATTGTTCGATTGTTCGAAATACGATTGTTATTTAATGTAAATATAATCTGTTGAATGTAATCAATAACTCAAAATTTATTATTTCTAATTAATATGCAATCATTTAAACTAAAATGTCAGTCTGAGCTTGTCGAAGACCAATCATGAGGCACTTCGACAAGCTCAGTGTGACATAAAAGTAAATAATTAACCATAAAAAACTACATCCAATGCATTTAATGTAAAAAATAAACAATTACTTTAACAAATACAATTTTGCACAAGCTCGCGCATCTGATAAAGCTTCGTGGTGTACTAATTCAATATTATTTAAATCACTGCAATGTTTCAAGTTGGCTGGCTTATAACCTTTTTTTCGATAAATCTTACAGGTGCATTCCCACATGTCGGCGATTTCTAGTTCGTCATAATACAAACCGTAAGCCTTCATAGTTTTGGTAAGTACTCGCCTGTCGAAAGCTTCGTTGTGTGCTACGATTTTGCGACCAAACAGCCGTTTTTGAATTTCAGGAAATAATTGGTCGAATGTTTTCCCATTGATGGTTTCTATAGGTTTTATTCCATGAACCATAATATTTCTGTACCAATATTCATTGTTTGGTGGTTGGATTAAGGTGTAAAATTCTTCCGTTATTATCCCGTGATTGACAGTAACTATTCCAACAGCACAAGCACTTTCTGGGTGCCCTGTTGCAGTTTCAAAATCGATGGCGGTGAAAGTCATATAATGTAAGATTTCTGAATTTAGATATTAGAATTTATAGAAGTAATGATTGAGGCAACATTTGCAGAAAAGGTAGCGCTTTGGTGTAATTGAGTAATTCATATTCAAGACCTAAAACTCTCAAATTTTTATAATACAATTGGTGGTTTTGATAATAGTTTTTTTCTGATTGAACAAACCAAGCTTTCTCTCCTAATTTTTCTGAAAGAAACCATTTTTCTATCAATCTGGCTGAACGCCCATTTCCATCATTCCAGGGATGAATTTTTACAAAAACTAAATGAATTATACTTGCGTAATAAAATATCTCTTTGAAATTTAATTCCTTAAATAGCAATTCATCCAAATCATTATAAAAATTTTTCATTTCTGAATCTAATTGATAAGGAGAAATAGCCACATACTCTATTTTTCCATCATCTGATGCAACATACATATTATGAATTCTATTTTTACCTTGCTGATGTTGCGCAACAATATTTTTAGCTAAAATTTCATGAACTTTTGGTATTGAATGTCT
Source organism: Flavobacterium sp. (assembly GCF_031363805.1). Lineage (GTDB taxonomy): Bacteria > Bacteroidota > Bacteroidia > Flavobacteriales > Flavobacteriaceae > Flavobacterium. The sequence continues at coordinate 20,429 of NZ_JANLVD010000089.1, forward strand.
ATTCAAAGAATTTGTTTTTGCAAAAATATAGGCTGAGTATAGATCATCAATTTTTTTGGTATAATCAGGCAAAAATTCGATGCCAAATTTTTTATGTTTGATGTAAGAATCCAATTCAATTTCTTCACCTTCAATTTTACTGGAAAATACTGATGCCACAGAAGTATAAAAACTAAAACTATCATTTGAAATTTCTGCATCGTGAAGCGCATTAAATTTTTCCTCTAAACCTGATGGGAAATTTTCAATGTATTCTTGCAGTAAAATGTCTGAAATGAGTATCATTTAAATTTTGATTACTAACAAATATAAAATTAAAAGTATTGAAAACAAAAAATCCTGCAAAGTTATAAACGTTACAGGATTTAAATATTGATAAATTTATTTTATAGAACCTATTATATCATATTTCGTAATAATATGGTGTTTCCCATTTTCAAGTTCCACTAAAACAGCTTGGTTTTCTTTGGTAAAAAGTTTGGAAACTTCTTCGATTGATGTTCCTGCTTTGACAATTGGATAAGGTTTCCCCATTAATTCACGAATAGGTTTGTCGGCCACATTTTTATCGGATACATAACTTTGAAACAAATCGGATTCGTCCACAGAACCTACAAATCCTGTAATATCAATGACTGGAATTTGAGATATTTTATATTTTCGCATACGATCAATGGCGTGCGAAACCAATTCTTCAGTACGAACAATAATTAATGGTTTGTCTAAATGATCTTTAATTACATCTTCTGCTTTTGTAATTTCTTCGTCAAGAAAACCACGTTCGCGCATCCAATCGTCGTTAAACATTTTGCCTACATATCTGCTTCCTGAATCATGAAACAAAACAACAACAACATCGTCTTTTGTAAAATGTTCCTTAAGTTGCAAAACTCCTTTTATGGCAGAACCTGCAGAATTTCCAACAAAAATACCTTCTTCTAAAGCTATTCTTCTGGTGTAAACCGCAGCGTCTTTGTCAGTTACTTTTGTAAAACCATCAATTAAAGAGAAATCGACATTTTTTGGCAAAATATCTTCGCCAATTCCTTCGGTGATGTAAGAATAAATTTCATTTTCATCAAAAATTCCTGTTTCGTGGTATTTTTTAAATACAGAACCGTAAGTGTCGACACCCCAGATTTTGATATTTGGATTTTTTTCTTTTAAATATTTTCCAACACCAGAAATTGTTCCGCCAGTTCCTACTCCAACCACAAAATGAGTAATTTTCCCATCGGTTTGTTCCCAAATTTCTGGTCCAGTTTGTTCGTAGTGTGCTATAGAATTGCTCGGATTGTCATATTGATTGACATACCAAGAATTGGGTGTTTCTTCTCCCAATCTTTTGGAAACAGAATAGTACGAACGTGGATCTGTGGGTTCTACATCGGTTGGGCAAACGATGACCTTGGCACCTACGGCTCTTAAAATATCCGACTTTTCTTTGGATTGTTTATCGGAAATTACGCAAATTAGTTTGTATCCTTTTACAATAGCAGCCAGCGCCAATCCCATTCCGGTATTTCCAGATGTTCCTTCTACGATTGTCCCTCCTGGCTTTAATCTTCCATCAGCTTCTGCATCTTCAATCATTTTAACAGCCATTCTGTCTTTTACAGAATTGCCTGGATTAAAAGTTTCGACTTTTGCTAGAACTAATGCTTCTATTTCAGTAGTTAATTTATTGATTTTTACTAATGGAGTATTGCCAATGGTTTCGAGGATATTTTTTGCGTATTTCATTTTGGATATTAGATTTCAGACTTTATATATTAGATTTGGGAATGCATCTCTAAACAATAAGCGCACAAAGATAGTAATTAGAATTTTAATTGTGAAATGGAATGTTGATTTGCGTGAGAGATTAAGGCGGTATCCTTTTTTGAGGCACGAAAAAAAGATAAAGCCGAAAGCTCGACCGAGTCTAGCAATTTCGTGAGAAACGAACTAATTGCGACGAGGGCACGACCATATTTCCACTGCGCTCAATATGACATTTTCGACTGCGCTCAATATGACATTTTCAACTGCCTGAATATGACATTTCCGACCGCAGTCAATAGGACAATTGAATTTGCTAAATCTAAATTACTGAAAAAAGTTCCAAACGAGACCAAATCGAATTATGAAATCTCTGTAAGGTTGATTTGGCGATGCGAAATAATTCCGCCCAGTTAACCTTGAATTGAAATGTTCTGCTTTGAGGTAAATTCTGGTTCGCTGAATTCGGGCATTTATGAAAAAGTCAACTAAAGGGAAATTGCCAATTTTGATTTTATCTTGTATATAAAATTCGCCGATTAATGGATTGTATTCGTTGGCATAATATTTTGTGAAAGCCTGAAATGTGAATCCGGTTTGTAGATATAATGCTTTTTTAAATAAATAATCGGTGTAATACAAAGTGTTTCTGGTGACTAATTTTGGAACGTTCAATATATTATCGCTTTGAGTTACTTGCTGAAATAAAACAGTATTGTCGATCGCAAATTTTCCAAATTTTAATTCTTTAATGGCTTTTAGAGATAGATAATTGATGGTTTTTTGGTATTGGTTTGCAGTTGATATTACGATTGTATCGGACAAATCGACATCTTTAAAATATAAATAATCGTTCAATAATGTGACTTGTGCTTCAGCTGAAAGCCATTGCGTGTTGGCTTTTAGTTTAATTGTATTAATCTTTTCGTTTTTAAAATCATTTTTCCAGTTGTAATTTACAAAACTACTTTGATACAAAGTATAATTCAAATCTGGAATTTTGCTTTGATTGAGATATTGAAATGAAAAATCATTTTTTTTGTTAATCTCGTATTTTGCTGATAAATCCAGCGTTGAAAAAGCTTGGTTTGAAATGGATGTAGAAAATAAAGCTTCCCCTTTGATTTTATTTTTATTGTAAAAATATTTTCCGCCCACTGCATTCAATTTGTTATTGTTTGTGTTGGGAACAATTATTTGATTGTTTGAAATTATAATCCGATTGTACAAATAATTGTATTGGTAATTTTCTACAAAGAAATTTAAATCTCCCAGCAATTTGCTTGTAAAAGATGCTCCCAATTTATTGTATAAAAAATTGCTTTTTGTACCATCGCTATAATCTGAAGATTTGTATGAAGATCCAAATCTATCAGTGAAAGTTGCTTTTTTAAATTCGAAAAACTTGTCTTCGTAGATGATTTGGTGGTTTATGGTCAGGTTGTTGGAGCCATCATTGGTATTAATTCTGAAAGAATGGTCTAAAAAATATCTTGTACCATCTAGAAATGAACTGGCATCTTCTAGATAAACTTCCAATCTGGCTCTTTCTGTGAATTGAGCAGTATTGGATTCGAAATTATTTAAATTGGATACGCCTCCGTTTTCATTATTTAAAACATCTTGAGATACAAAATGAAAATTGGCTTGGTATCTTTTATTTTTGGTGAAATAACTGGTTGTAAATCTGAAATTTCCAGCGCTTGAAAGTGAATTTCTATATTTTCCAAGTGATCGAAGTCCTTTGTAAGCAAGCGAAAAATTTAATTGCTCTGATGTATTTAAGGTAATAAAAGCGTCTATAGATTGTCCTTGTTCTGAAACTGTTTTAAAATACAGCTCTGTAAAAGGTGTAGCCACAGAATAATAATTAATATCTGAAGCCTTACTGTAATTGAAATGCTTCGCTTTAAATCCAAATTCTGGGTATACATTATTTTGTTTTAATCCAAAATCTAAAGTATTATAAGTTTGCCCATCGTTCGGAAAAGGAAGTAGTCCGAAATTATCTTTTCTCAGGTGATTAAACTGGTAATCTTTTTTGATTGACAACGAAGTATCTATGTAAGTGGTGTCTCTTTCAAGAGTTAGAATCCTATATTTATCTATTGAAGCTTTTGGTGCTTCTTTTGGGGCTTCGCGGAGAGATTTTCTTACTGTATCTTTTTTTGAAACTGCATCATCTCGCTCTTCTTGAGCCAAAAGTTGCAATGATATTAAAGAAAAGAAAAAGAATAGTAAATATTTCATATTATGATAGTCAATCGCAAAAATACACAATTGATTTGTTATAATAAATATTTGGAAAAAAATTATGGAATGGTATACCATTGAATATTGAAATTTATTAAAAAAACTTTGGTAATATTGCACTCATTGTATTATTTGTAATTTATGTCTTTTGTTTTAGTTCCTATTTGAATTAACGAATTTTAATTATTAATTAAAACATCTACAAGAAGATAGGCTTATTTTTATATTTTTATCAAAACTACTTTAATGCTTAAACACCATTTTTTAAGAAAATATTTAGAAGCAGGCACTGACGAGGCTGGAAGAGGCTGTCTAGCTGGACCCGTAACTGCTGCTGCCATAATTTTGCCTGAAAATTTAGAAATTGAAAAGCTTAACGATTCAAAACTCCTTTATGAAAAAACCAGAGAAAAGTTAAGACCTACTATTCAAGAAAATTCAATTTCTTATAGCGTAACACACATTGAGCCAAAAATCATTGATGAAATAAACATTTTGAATGCCTCATTAAAAGCTATGCAAGAATGCATTTTAAAACTAAATCCGCAACCTATACATATAATAGTAGATGGAAATAGACCATTAATTTCTAAAAATAGTTTTAAAAATACTGTTGGAAAAATATTTTCTGATGCTGAAATTGAAATCCTTAATTCAATTCCTAGCACAAGTATTATTAAAGGTGATAGTAAATATAGGAGCATTGCAGCGGCATCTGTTTTGGCAAAAACCTACAGAGATGATTATATGAACCTAATTCACGAAGAATTTCCAATGTACAATTGGAAACAAAATAAAGGCTACCCAACAAAAGAACATCGAGAAGCTATTCGGAAATATGGGGTGACAAAATACCATCGAATGAGTTTTAAATTGCTGGATGAATAATCGATGGTTCGATTATTCGATTATTGGATTTTTGGATTTTTAGATGATTCGATTATTAGATTTTTCGATAAATCAAATCATCGAACTATCGAATAATCGAAACAGAACTATCAAATAATTGATTAAAATGCTTTACAATTTTGCTTTTCAGTTCTTCTTCGTCAACTTTTTCAACTCCTAGTTCCACATTTAATGAAGTAACTGCTTTGCCTTTGATTCCACATGGAATTATATTGTCAAAATAGCCCAAATCGACATTCACATTTAAAGCAAATCCATGCATGGTGACCCAACGAGATGCGCGAACGCCCATAGCACAAATTTTTCTAGCAAATGGTGTTCCAACTCCGAGCCAAACTCCCGTTTCGCCTTCGCTTCTTGCTCCTATTATATTATATTCTGCTAGCGTTAGAATTATAGCTTCTTCAAGAAATCTTAAATATTTGTGGATGTCGGTGAAAAAATTTTCTAAATCTAAAATTGGGTAACCTACAATTTGTCCTGGTCCGTGGTAAGTAATATCGCCACCTCGGTTTATTTTATAAAATGTTGCCCCTTTTTCTTCAAGTTGTTTTTCTGATAAAAGTAAGTTAGATAAATCGCCACTTTTTCCTAAGGTGTAAACATGTGGATGCTCGACAAACAAAAAGTAGTTTGGGGTTTCAAGATTGGTTTCTTCCCGCCTGTTTTTTATTTTGAGATCGATGATTTTTTTGAAAATTTCTTCCTGATAATCCCAGATTTCTTTAAAATCTTTGGTTCCTAAATCTTGTAAGTTTACTTTTTTATTCATTGTTTTAATACATAGTTGCAAAGTTACAAAGTTTTAAGGTTGGAAAGTTGCAAAGTTGCAAAGTTTCGAAGATTGAAAGATTGATTTGGAACCTACTGCCGTAGCCCAGATTGCAACGAAAATCCTTTTGTTTCAAAAAAAAGGTTTTTTAACAAAAGATTGTAGTGAAAAGCTGGAAATAGCTCCAAAAAAAATTTGTATTTTTACTCACAATTACAAAGCAGACACTATGGAAGCGCAATTTGAGAGTAACCCACTGATTGACAGATTACCCAGACACTTAAAGCAGTTTATAAAACCTCAGGATTATAACGATTATTCGCCTATTAATCAGGCGGTTTGGCGGTATGTGATGCGTAAAAATGTGGATTATTTGTCGAAAGTAGCGCACGAATCTTATCTTGATGGTTTGAAAAAAACAGGCCTAAAAGTAGATTCTATTCCAGATATGTATGGCATGAACCGAATTCTGAAAGACATTGGTTGGGCGGCTGTGGCTGTCGATGGTTTTATTCCGCCAAATGCTTTTATGGAATTTCAAGCTTATAATGTGTTGGTTATTGCTTCTGATATTCGCCAGCTGGAACACATAGAATACACGCCTGCCCCAGACATTATTCACGAAGGTGCTGGCCACGCTCCTATTATTGCCAATCCTGAATATGCTGAATATTTGCGCCGTTTTGGCGAAATTGGTTGTAAAGCCATTTCTTCGGGGCGCGATTATGAGTTGTATGAAGCCGTTCGTTTATTATCGATAGTCAAGGAAGCGGAAGGCACGCCAAAGGAAGAAATTGAGGCCGCCGAAAAGCAAGTCGATTTTTTGCAGAAAAATATGGGTGTACCTTCTGAAATGGCACAAATCCGCAACTTGCACTGGTGGACTGTGGAATATGGTTTGATTGGTGAGGTAGAAAATCCAAAAATATATGGCGCTGGATTGCTTTCGTCTATTGGGGAAAGTGCTTGGTGTATGACAGATCATGTAAAAAAAATACCGTATTCTATTGATGCTGTAAATCAGAGTTTTGACATCACCAAACCGCAACCGCAACTGTATGTAACACCCGATTTTGCCTATTTGAATCAGGTTTTGGAAGAATTTGCCAACACCATGGCTTTGCGAACGGGTGGTTTGTCAAGTTTGAAAAAATTGATACAATCGAAAGCTATTGGTACCATTGAACTGAGTACTGGATTGCAAATTTCTGGTTTGTTTACCAATGTTATTGAGGAAGAAGGTAAACCTATTTATATTCAAACGACAGGAAAGACGGCTTTGTCTTACAGAGAAAAAGAGTTGGTAGGTCACGGAACAAATACACACGCCGACGGGTTTGGATCGCCAATTGGGAAACTAAAAGGCATCAATTTGGCTATTGAAGATATGAGTCCGCGCGATTTGCGTGCTTACAATATTTATGAAACTGAAGCCGTAACCCTTGAATTTGAAGGCAACATAACCGTTTCTGGCGAAATAATTACGGGTTCTAGAAACTTGCAAGGTGAAATTATCTTGATTAGTTTCAAAAATTGCACCGTAACTCACAATGATACCGTTTTGTTTCAACCAGAATGGGGAATTTATGACATGGCGGTTGGCAAAAAAGTAATTTCGGCTTTTTCTGGTCCAGCCGATGTGCATAGTTTCAATATGATTTCTCATGTTCCATCCAGTCATACTATAAAAGCCACCAAATCTGAAGAACGATTTGAATTGGAAAATTTATACCAACAAGTGCGCCATATTCGTGAAGGAAACGATGGAAATTTGTCTCTGAAAAATGCTTTTCACGATTTAAAAACAAACCATCCTAAAGATTGGTTGCTTTCGGTTGAAATTGTTGAAATTTTGGTTTCTAAAAATGACCCAGAATTTATAGAAGAAGTGCTGATTCATTTGGAAAAACTAAAAGCCAATCGTCCTGAAATTGCGCATTTAATTTCTGGTGGATTGGAAGTTATTTTTGAGAAGGAAGAAGTTTAATTTTTTAGACTAAAATCGCTTTCTTTATCGATGACATTCCCTTGGTATTGCAATTTCCAACCCATAGAATTGGTAAGAATGAGCATTTTCGATAATTCGGAAATCAACCTGTTTTTCGCATTCGATTTTAAGGTAGATTTTTCTATTTTCTTCGCCAATGAAGCTTTTACCGATTTGTTTATTTTGTTATAATCATCGCCTGTAAATGGATTGAGTTTGCTTTGATTGACATCATAAAACTGAATATCCGGCGATATCTTTATTTCTGCTGTCGGGATGTTTAGAATGGTGATGATTTTGTTTTTCTCATTTATATCATATTTCATTTGATGCATATCGTAAGCCACCGTGACATCGGCATTTACAACAATCAAAGCTTTTTTGTCGAAAGCAATCATCCCTCCAAAATAGGTGTCTTGGTCTTTGTAGGTCAAAACCTCAGCGAAATGTCCTTCGGTAACAACCAGTTTTCCAACATTTACAATTTGTTGTTGAATCAGGTTGGTGTTATTTTCCAACGATGATGAATCGCTTTTTTTGAATTCACAAAATTTGAATAGCAATACCAAAATTGCAACCAAACCTATTCCAACTAATATTCTATTTCTCATTATTCAAATTTCATGAATGGATATTCCACTACAAGTTTAGCAATTTTATCTCGAAGTTTGGATAAAAAATGCTGGTGTTTTTCAGAGTTTGGATTAAAAGGTTTGTGCGCCAAATCTTTTTGAATGCTACATACATCTTCCATGACTGAATAAATACTTTCAGAAATTTGTGTTTTAAAAAACCGTTGCCAAATATAATCGATAGCCAGTTGGTTGGGATGCAACATGTCTTGACTATAAAAACGATAATCGCGGAGTTCATCTAGGAGGATTTCGTAGGATGGAAAATAGTTGATCGTTGATTGTTGATGATTGATAGTTTGATATAGAGCAGAAATCAAATGTGCCTTGCTTAGATTATTCTCTACAAAACCATCTTTAATATGACGAACAGGCGAAACTGTAAAAATGAATTTTGCGTTTTTGTTTATATTCGTGATTAAATCTATAGTGTTTTTAATGGCTCTTGCATTAGTTTCTACCGAAAGTAATTCCTTCGTAAATTGTTTTTGTGGTACTTTATGACAATTGGAAACTATTTCATTAGTATCAATATTTCTATAAACCCACGACGTTCCATAGGTAATAATGATATGTGTTGCCTTGCTTATTTGTAAATTTGCTGATTCAATAATCTCATTTAGGTTGTTCAGAAATTCTTCTTTATCTGGATGGCTTAATTCCGAATGTACTTCGTAGCAATGCCATAAATCATTGTGAAAAAAAATATCATTTTCGGTAAATAGTTCTTGATTTACAATTCGATTAACAATTCGCTCTATCGAAACTGTATTAAAAATAATTCCAAACGGATTTACAATATTTTGAAACTTAAAATACTCGAATTTCTCCGCAATATTTTTTGCAAAACAAGAACCCAAAGACACAATTCTTGAATTATAATCTATAGGATTACTGGTTTTCGGAATTGGTATTTGGGTTGTGAAATTCATACTTTATAATCCTTCGATACTTACATTTATTAAAAATTCTTGAATTTCTTCTTCCGATGGTGGATTGGGTATTAAATAAGTAACTTCTTCATCGTAGTTTATGCCTTTGAAATAGCCTAATTGTGCAATGAATTGTTTTTCTATAAATTCATCTTTAAAAATTTCCTTGGCTTTTTGAGCCACAATAACAAATGAATAATGATACTTTAAAATAAAATACAAATCAACATAATCTTTCCATTTAGCTCTTCTTCCTAAGGCAAAAGCTTTCATTGCTGCGAGAGTTAGTAAATCAGGCATTTTTAAAGTATTTTTCAATTCTGATTCTGTTGAAACTGTGTAAGGAAACAAAAAAAATGTGATTTTTACACCATTCGAAACCATATTCACTTGATTGTAATCAGCAAAAGAAACTTTGTAATCTATATTTTTAAGTTTTTTATAGATATCATTTTTCCGAATACTTTTCTCTTTAAATAAATCAAAATCTATAGATTCTCTATGACCAATATGCAATGCAATTGCTGTACCTCCAACTAGATAATATTCTCTTTTAAATTGAGCTAATATTGGAAGCAATTCTTTTTGGGCTTTACTTAAAATTTCAAGATGCATATTTATGTGTTATTCTTTGCATTAAATCTAACATTTCTGGAATGTAATTGCCTATTTTCCTATCAGTAATACCTTCATAAACCACTTTTAATTCTTGAAAACCAATGATTTTTATAAGATCTTTTACATCGTCCCAAGTGCCATAATTAAAAATAAATTCTACCAAAACTTCATTCCCAATATTTGGAATGGCTTCTTTTTTGATATACCAAAAAAGATGTTTGTTTTTCTCTATAAATTCAGCACGAGTCATGAATAAAATTTTTATAAATATACAAAATTAAAGACTTTTATACAACAAAACATCTGCCACAATAACATAATTTAATACGTAAACCACATCCAATAGTAACTTTTTAATTATTACAAAATCTATTATCACAATTATTTATTGGTTATTTTTGCATTTCTAAAAATATATACTTCTAATGAAAATTTTATATTCCTACCTAAAAACCCATAAAACCTTACTGTTTTTTGCTTTAATAATGGCCTCCATTAATATTTGCTTTAGTTTGAGCGATTCTGTAATTACTGGAAAATTGATGCAAGACTGTGGCGTTGGAATTGCAAAATACAAAGGCAATGAAATGGGATTCATTAAATCTGTTGGATTTTGGCTTATGCTATCATTGGGCGCTGCCATGATATCGCGTTTGGCTAAAAATTTTCAAGATTATTTTACCAATGTTGTCATTCAACGCACGGGAGCCGAAATGTATACTGATGGCATCAAAAAATCATTGGATTTACCCTATGAAGATTTTGAAGACCAAAGAAGTGGAGAAACATTAAGCAAACTTCAAAAAGTACGAACCGATTCTGAAAAATTAATTACACTTTCTATTTCATTAATTTTTCAAACTATAGTTGGATTTATTTTTGTCATTGTTTACATTTCTAGAATTGATTATCGAATATCCATCATCTTTTTAATAACTGCTCCAATTATTGCTTTTATAAGTTCGGTTTTGGGGAAAAAAATTAAAACTATTTCCCGCAGAATCGTCAAACAAACCAACTCTCTTGCAGGTTCCACCACCGAAAGTTTGAGAAATATTGAATTGGTTAAAAGTTTAGGATTAACCAAACAAGAGGAAGACCGTTTGAACTCCAATACAATCAAAATTTTATTCCTAGAATTGCAAAAAGTTCGTTTTATTCGCAGTTTGAGTTTTATACAAGGCACAACTGTTCATTTTATGCGAACATGTGTTATTTTTACTTTGTATTACTTTTTATTTGGTGAAAAAATAATTGTAGGCGACTTACTTACCATGGTGTTCTTTACTTTTTTTATTTTTAATCCATTGCAAGAATTAAGTTCATTTATCATTGTTAGAAACGAAACCAAAGTATCTTTAGAAAATTTTGAAGCTTTGATAACGGCCACACCAGAATACCGTCCAGAAAATCCAAAATCAATGGGCATTATTGAATCATTACAGTTTTTAAATGTGAGCTTCAAGCATAAAACTGCCAACCAACCTGCGGTAGAAAATATTAATTTTCATATCAAAAAAGGACAAACTGTCGCTTTTGTAGGGCCATCTGGCGCTGGAAAAACCACATTGGTAAAACTTTTGGTGGGATTGTATCCTCCAGCAACGGGAGAAGTTTTATACAATTCGATCAATTCAAACGACATTAATTTATTGGATTTGCGCCAGCAGTTGGGTTTTGTAACTCAGGATGCACAATTGTTTTCAGGAACAATTCGCGAAAATTTATTGTTTGTAAAACCCGAAGCTACAGATTCTGAATTGTACGATGCTTTGCAGAGAGCCAGTTGCGATAATTTATTAAGACGGGCCGAAAACGGACTGAGTTCTACCATTGGCGAAGGCGGTATAAAAGTATCAGGTGGAGAAAAACAGCGTTTGTCAATTGCTCGAGCCATATTAAGAAATCCGAATTTATTAATTTTTGACGAAGCCACTTCTGCGCTTGATTCTATTACCGAAGAAGAAATTAATTCGACCATTCGTAACATTTCAGATTCAAACAGAATTACGGTTTTAATTGCCCACCGCTTGTCTACAGTAATGCATTCGGATACTATTTTTGTATTGGAACAAGGAAAAATTATCGAACAAGGAAAACATGAAGATTTACTAGTCGAAAAAGGATTGTATTACGCTATGTGGAGACAACAAATAGGAGAAAGAAAGTAGTAAAACTATTGGCATTAATTATTCAACACGAATTCCACAAATTAATTTGTGATAATTTGTGGAATTCGTGTTGAAAATTAAAAAAAACTACATCTGCATAAAGTATATGATTTTGAGTTTTTTCCAAACCAATAAATATTTCTAAACTTTACTTTTCCAATTTTTATCAAACTTAATAAACATATTAATCCAAACATTTCTCGCAAACCTCATTATAAATGGCATTAAAATTGTAAGCGAAATTAAAATGGTAACAAAGCATGTTCTTAAGTTGGTTTTAAACACAAAATAGCAAATCAAAAATATCAAAACTCCAATAAAAACACCTAAACCATAACTCACATACATCGAACCATAAAAAAAAGAAGGTTCAATATCATAATACAATCCACAGTGACTACATTTGGCATTTAACTTTATAGTTTCGGATGGATTATAAAGGTTTTTGCCTTTATACATACTTTCTTCATTACATTTTGGACAAGTTCCTGTTAAAATACTATATAATGTGGATCCTTTTTTTAACATTTGCAAAAAATTTGATGAACCATTTTTTTGGTTGTGCAAATTTACGATTAACAAGACGAGTTGAGTCACAATGTAGTCTTAAAACTTTCCATTTTTTAATTATAATTTGATGCTTAACATACACAATTTGTCGGTTTCCTTTGGAGGAACATTTTTATTTGAAGAAGTAACTTTCAGAATGGGCGCTGGAGACCGAGTTGGTCTTGTAGGCAAAAATGGAGCAGGAAAATCTACCATGCTCAAAATTTTGGCTGGCGATTTCAAACCTGATTCTGGACAAATTGCCACTGAAAAAGAGGTTCGCATTGGTTTTTTGCGTCAGGATATTGATTTTGAACAAGGAAGAACGGTTTTGGAAGAAGCTTATGAAGCTTTTACAGACATTAAAATTGTAGAAAAAAAGCTGGAAGAAATAAACCATCAATTGGTCACTAGAACAGATTATGAAAGTGATGCTTATTCTGAAATCATAGAAAATCTTTCAGACTATACACACCGATTTGAATTGTTGGGCGGCTATAATTATGTGGGCGATACCGAAAAAATCCTTTTAGGCTTGGGTTTCAAACGTGACGTTTTTAACAACCAAACGGAAACTTTTTCTGGTGGATGGCGTATGAGAATTGAATTGGCAAAACTGCTATTGCAAGCCAATGATATTTTGCTTCTGGATGAGCCAACGAATCACTTGGATATAGAAAGTATCATTTGGTTGGAAAGTTTCTTGCGGAATTATCCTGGAGTCGTGGTTATTGTTTCGCACGATAAAATGTTTCTAGACAATGTCACCAATCGCACCATAGAAATTTCATTAGGAAAAGCATACGATTTTAACAAACCTTATTCTCAATATCTTGAATTGCGACATGAAATTCGCGAAAAGCAACTCGCTACTCAAAAAAATCAAGCTAAGAAAATAGAAGAAACCGAGAAATTAATCGAGAAATTCCGTGCCAAAGCTTCCAAAGCTTCGATGGCACAATCTCTCATCAAAAAATTGGATAAAGTAGAACGTATTGAAGTCGATGAAGATGACAATTCGGTTATGAACATTTCTTTTCCAGTATCCAAAGTGCCAGGAAAAGTAGTTATTGAAGCCGAAGACGTAACCAAAGCCTATGGCGACAAAGTCATTTTAAAAGATATTAATTTACTAGTCGAGCGAGGTTCAAAAATTGCCTTTGTAGGTCAGAATGGTCAAGGAAAATCAACATTTATCAAAGCTATTGTAAACGAATTTGAATACCAGGGCAATATAAAAATGGGACACAATGTTCAGGTTGGTTATTTTGCACAAAACCAAGCAGAATATTTGGATGGCGAAATTACACTTTTACGAACTATGGAAGATGCGGCGACAGACACCAACCGATCGAAAGTTCGAGACATGTTGGGTTCGTTTCTTTTTAGAGGTGATGATGTTGAGAAAAAAGTCAAAGTGCTATCGGGTGGCGAACGCAACCGATTGGCATTGTGTAAATTGCTATTGCAACCGATTAATGTATTATTGATGGATGAGCCAACAAATCACCTGGATATTAAGTCTAAAAATGTATTGAAAGCTGCTTTGCAAAAGTTCGAAGGAACCTTACTTTTGGTTTCTCACGACAGGGATTTCCTGCAAGGCATGTCGAATTTGGTTTATGAATTTAAAGATCAAAAAATTAAAGAATATTTGGGCGATATCAACTATTTCTTAGAGCAACGCAATTTGGAAAACATGCGCGAAGTAGAAAAGAAAGATGTTGAAAAGAAAGAAACTACCACTACAAACACAAAAACATCTTACGAAGATCAGAAAAAGAGTAAATCTCTCCAAAATCGACTGAGCAAAATAGAAAGTCAAATAAAAGAATTAGAACGCAATATCCAGCAAGATGACAAAGCACTAACCTCGAACTATGACAAACATATCGAAGACGCTCAGTTTTTTATGGCATACAACAAGAAAAAAGCCGAGCTTGATAAATTGCTAGAGGATTGGGAAGTGGTTCAGGGTGAAATTGATTCTTTGTAAATAATTTAAACATTCAAAAATCCATAAATTGTAATTTCATTTTGTAGGTTTTTGTTTACTTTCAAAAAAATGGTTACATCAAATATTAATACAAACAAAAAAGGATTGACTATTTCAATTCTCATCGGTTTAATATTGTCCGTATTTTTAATTTTCTTTATATATGCTGAGTTTTTCAACCATATTACAGCATTTGACATTGTTGATAAAGAAAACGATAAAATCATAACTATGTTTGACAAGCAGATCCAAATCCAGATCAATGAGCATTCAAAAAGAAATATTTCACTTGGATACATTCAAGGAAGCCGACAGCATACTATTGATTATTTAGCTACTATTTCGAGTATTGAAAGTTATGCCCGCTATGGTATTACATCTTCGCAATCTAGAAATAATTTGGAATTAAAAATTACTTTTACAGATGGGAAAATTGTAGATAAAATTTATACTGGGGTAAATTGTTCAGCATCATTTGAGCCACATTTATTACTAAAAGTATTAATGAAAAGTGGCAAAACCGCAAAAGTATATACGAATGGTTCAGAAAAAGGAGATTCGACAAACGATATTATAAATGATTTAAATACGATTATTAATAGCGCGATTTCGTACAATATTAGCAAAAATCATGATGATTATTTCATCCCCAAAAAAAAATAAAAGAATTTTGACAAATTATAGGGAAATAAATAGTAACACATATTTGGGATTAATGAAATTTAAAAACTTACACTTAATTATTTCATCAATAATTGTTTTTCCGGGTGCAATTATTTATGGTTTTCAATCTGATTTGTTGTTTGATGCGCCAATAAACACAATGGATCAAGCGACTATTTTTAAAGCTATAATGGGTTTGTATTTGGGTTTTGGATTTCTTTGGATATTAGGAATTTTAAAAGAAAATTATTGGAAAACAGCAACTATCTCAAATATAATTTTTATGTTAGGCTTGGGTTTTGGTAGAATAATTAGTTTATTAACCGATGGAATTCCATCCACTATTTTTGTGTTGGGATTATTCGGAGAATTGATTTTAGGGTTTTATGGATTTTATCAATTGAACAAAATTATTATAAAAAAGAGACCTGATGCGTTTTAAAGCTTATCAGGTCTAAGAAAATACACTATTTCATCACATTGAAAACCGCTTTATAATTGGTTTCGCCATCATTAAAGAAAATGACTTTTCTATTGGGTTGGTCTTTTAATTCATAGTCACCATTTACAGTAAATTTCATTTCTACAAATTTGTAACCCGTTTCAAAAGTAATGGTTGCTTTATACAAACTATCTTTTTTTATAACTTTCATTTCTGTATCATAATTCCAATCTAAAGGTTTTTCACCTCGAATTCCAACACTTTTTATGTTTTTAACTTCGGAAACATCAACTATAAAATTTACTGTTCTTTTATATGATTTTTGTACACAACATGTTGTGATTAAACTTAATAATCCAACAAAAATTAAAAAAATAGTCTTCATTTTAGTATTTTTTAGATATTAAATAATCTACTCCAAATCGTCCAGAACCAATACACAATGCGTAAATAGAAACCCATAAAAAACCCATTGCTGGTAACATCATCCACATTCCTTGCGACCATTGTTGCAAAAATATGGCGACTAACATCGTTCCGATAATTAAAAAAGATGCAATTCTAGTTTGAAATCCAATTAGCAAAAAGATGCCACCAATTGCTTCGCTAAAAGCACCAATCCAAGCAAAAAACACAGGAAACATTTTAAAAACTCCACCATATTGTGCAACATCTTGAGGAAACCAAAATACAACTTCAAATAATCCTAAATTTTTGTCTGTTGGCGACCAAGGCAATCCAAATTTATCTGCACCAAAGCTTGAAGTCAATAGAAACCCGCAAATAATTCTTGGTAATGCGAGTGTAAAATCTTGCCACCAAAATGGCATAATAATAGGTTTTGTAATTTTTTGTAGAAGTGTCATAGTTTTAAGATTGAAAAATTGATATTGATATTTATTTTTGAATTTATTCTATGGTATATTTTATCGTAATAACTTCATCACTATAATTTTGTAATAACAAATGAACATTCACTGCAATTGAAAATTCTAATGATTTTTATGGTAAATAAAAAACTCCGGTAATCAGCCGGAGTTTCAATCATCAATCAAAAAACGAACAGTTAATCAGACTGTTGTTACTTTTGAATTAAAAAATTTAAAGATTTAAAAATTTTAATTGTGAATTTTTTTAAAAATTATCCCAAATAAGTTTTTAGAATTTTGCTCCTTGAAGTATGTTTTAACCTACGAATTGCTTTTTCTTTTATTTGACGCACACGCTCACGAGTTAAGTCAAATGTTTCGCCAATTTCTTCTAGAGTCATTGGGTGCTGGTCTCCCAAACCAAAGTACAAACGAACTACATCGGCCTCACGAGGTGTCAATGTTTCTAGTGAACGTTCAATTTCGGTACGCAATGATTCGATAATTAATTCTCTATCTGGATTTGGAGATTCCCCTGAACGAAGTACATCGTAAAGATTTGAATCTTCTCCTTCAACCAATGGCGCATCCATAGATAGGTGACGACCAGAGTTTTTCATAGACTCTTTTACATCGTTCACAGTCATGTCCAATTCTTTGGCAATTTCTTCAGCAGAAGGTGGGCGCTCATTGGATTGCTCTAACAAGGCATACATTTTGTTGATTTTATTGATAGACCCAATTTTATTTAAAGGCAAACGAACAATACGAGATTGTTCTGCCAAGGCTTGCAAAATAGATTGACGAATCCACCAAACGGCATATGAAATAAATTTGAAACCACGCGTTTCATCGAAACGTTGCGCAGCTTTTATGAGTCCTAAGTTTCCTTCATTGATCAAATCGGGAAGTGTAAGACCTTGATTTTGGTATTGTTTTGCAACTGAAACCACGAAACGCAAGTTGGCTTTGGTTAGTTTTTCTAGTGCTTTTTGGTCACCAGCCTTGATTCGTTGTGCCAATTCTACTTCTTCATCTGCAGTAATCAGGTCAACTTTACCTATTTCTTGCAAATATTTGTCTAACGATGCAGTCTCACGATTGGTTACCTGCTTGGTAATTTTGAGTTGTCTCATAGTAGGTTTCTCCTTAAATTTATAAGTGTACAATAGGTTATACGTAATGTAGGTAGAAAAAGTTACAAAATGAGTAAAATATTTTTTAAAATAGTATGTCAACTTGATTATTCAATTGCTCCATGTAGTATTCAATTTTTCGAATGGCCTTATTGAAAAATAAATTTTGTTCTTTTATTCCTGATAAGTTTAATGGTTTTGAATTCAAGATTTGTTGATTGAACCATTGGTGTACATTTTGACAACTTTCTATATTGTCAGTAATAAAATAGCCTAGCAAAGTGTAAGGCACAAACATAGTGAGTTTTTTTTCGGATTCAAACAATAAATTGTTATTTAGTAAAACCAACTCGTTATAATAAAGTGAGAATTTTGAATTTTGTTGACTAGATTTCTCTTTAATCAATAAAACAATACGTTTCAAATCTTTGAAAAGTGCCATTGCTGATTTGAAATTCAATAGTCCAGATTCATAAAAATACAAAATTTGCTGCAAACTACTGTTGATGGTTGTATCGTTCCAAACTTCTTTCACTCCAATACTTTCATATGCTTTCTTGAGTTTTGAGGAATGTTCTAAAAACAATTCATCGATTACAAAGTCCTCAAATTTTATTTCAGAAATAGCTGGATTCAAAAGTTTTAGCCAAACGAATGCTTTAAATTTTGACAAAATTGTGCCTTCCATAAAGTAGAAGAGTGGAATGTCTTTGGCAGAATAGTATAAAACCGAATTCGGTAAACTTGTTAATTGTTCAATTTGGATCGCAGAATTCTTGAAATATTGCAACATATCGTTCAATGATTTTATTTCGATTGTTTTTTCGACAATAATTTTCTCTGTTTGGAAAAACAGATTATCCATTGAAATATTGAAATACTTTGCGAGTTGAACCGTTTCGTCAATCGAGAATTTACTTTTACCAGAAACTCGTCGGTGAGCAGCATCATAACTCACATTTAAAACCGAAGCAATTTCATCATTAATGGATTGGTTTTGTGTAAGTTGTTTTCTGATTTGTCTTAAAAGTAATTCTTGGCTCGTCATAATTTTGCGATAATCACAAATATAATTATTTTATTTATTATAAATCGCTAATTTATGCTTTAAAATCGCAATAGGTTTGTGGTGTTAATTTTAAATTGGTAAATTTATGAAAGCAAAATATTTTAGTAAATCAAAAGAAGAACAAGAGTTTTTCTATGAATTAAAGAACAGAGTAAAGTCGAAACTAGAAGGAAAAAAAGTGAATTTTGGTGATTTCAAATTTTGGACAAAAGGACTATTTTGGACATTTATATGTTATTCATCATATTCATTTTTGTTTTTAAAATCAATAAATAAAATAGAATTTTGGTTATTATTTGTGGTTTTTCAACTTTCGGGATTATTGATTGGATTTAGTTTTGGACATGATGCTTCTCACAATACTGCATTTAAAAATAAAAAGTTAAATTCTATATTACATTTTTTTAGCTTTATGACAATCGGAATAGATCCGTTACTTTGGGGTTTGCGTCATATTCGCTCTCATCATCTATATGCAAACGTAGAAGGTAGTGATGTTGATATCGATAAAAATCCATTTTTAAGATTAAGTCCAACCCACAAATGGCAACCAAAACATAAGTTTCAAGCTTATTATGCACCAATTGTTTATATGTTTACCTTATTGCATTCAATTTTTATGAGTGACTGGGTTTATTTGTTTTCTAAAGAATATGATTGGATGAAAACTGGAATTTCTAAATTAGAATTGTATTTCCGTTTTATGTTGTATAAATTATTTTATTTTTCAATTGTTTTAGTATTACCATTAATATATATAGATTTTTCTTCAGGTTTTATTTTGTTAACGTATTTTACAGCAAGTGCATTAACATCCTTAATTTTCATAATTATGCTTGTTGGAACACATTTTTTTGATGGAGCAGAATATCCTGAACCTGAAGGAGAATTTCTCGAACACACTTGGGCCGTTCACCAACTTTCAACTAGTTGCGATTGGAATGCCAATGACAAATGGGCTCAGTTTTTAAGTGGTGGATCAAATTGTCATGCTGCGCATCATTTATTTCCTAATATATGTCACACAAATTATAGCGAAATAAACGAAATAATTCACAGAACCACTACTGAATATAATTTTCCTTACCATCATAAAACATTATTTCAGATGATGGTGTCGCATTTTAAACATTTAAATAAAATGGGGAAATTTTAATACTATCAATTAAAATATTCATTTAGTCTTTCGAAATTGCTATGAATCTCTGTTTAAAAAACTCAAAAATCCCATTTCAAACTAATGAAATGGGATTCTCTATAAATAAACCTTTAGTAAACTATAAGATTGATTACTCTTTTTTCTCCTCACGTGGAGGTCTTGGCAAAAGTGCTTTTCTAGACACTTTTTCTTTTCTGGTTTTAGGATCCAATCCTAAGTACTTCACTTGAAAAACATCGCCCATTTTAACCACATCGGCAACATTTTCAGTGCGTTCCCAAGCTAGCTCAGATACGTGTAATAAAACTTCGTTTCCTGGTGCATCAGTATATTCTACAACGGCTCCAAAATCTAACATTTTAATTACTTTTACTTCGTAAGCTTCACCCATTTGTGGTTTGAAGATGATCGAATCAATTTTCGCCAATACTTTTGCAATTCCATCTGGATCTGTTCCGAGAATTTCAACTACACCTTGTTCGTCCACTTCATTAATTACAATTGTACAACCTGTAGCTTTTTGCAATTCTTGAATCACTTTTCCTCCAGGTCCAATTAATGCACCAATGAAGTTTCCAGGAATGGTACGCATAATAATTTTTGGAGCGTGAACTTTAACGTCAGCATTTGGTTTAGCCAATGTTTCGATTAATTTTCCTAAAATATGCAAACGTCCATCACGAGCTTGAGCCAAAGCTTGCTCCATGATTTCGTATTTCAATCCGTCAATTTTGATGTCCATCTGGCAAGCTGTAATTCCTTCTGAAGTTCCAGTTACCTTGAAATCCATATCTCCCAAATGATCTTCATCACCCAAAATATCAGATAAAACTGCAAAACGTTCTCCGTCGGTAATTAATCCCATTGCAATTCCAGAAACGGGACGAATCATTTGAACTCCAGCGTCCATTAATGCTAATGTTCCAGCACAAACTGTTGCCATTGAAGACGAACCGTTAGATTCCAAAACTTCAGAAACAATTCTGATAGTATAAGGATTTTCTGCAGGAATCATATTTTTCAAAGCACGTTGCGCTAAGTTTCCGTGACCAACTTCTCTTCTTGAAGTTCCTCTTAAAGGTCTTGCTTCTCCTGTTGAAAATGGTGGGAAATTATAATGTAAATAGAATTTTTCTTCTCCTTGTTCAGATGGTGAATCAATTTGGTTGGCTTCTCTAGAAGTTCCTAAAGTAGCTGTTGCCAAGGCTTGCGTTTCTCCACGTGTAAATAAAGCTGAACCGTGAACTGATGGTAAATAATCTACTTCACACCAAATATCTCTGATTTCGGTAGTTTTTCTTCCGTCCAAACGTGTTCCTAAATCTAATGTTACGTTACGAACTGCTTCTTTATTGGTTTTGTAGAAATATTTTCCAACTAAACCTGCTAAATCGGCATTTTCAACATATTCTTCCTCTGTAAACAACGATTGTGTTTCTGCTTTTATTTCTGCAAATGCAGCCGAACGTTCTTGTTTAGCGGAACCTTTGCTTGCAATGGCATAAATTTTATCGTACGCATATGCTTTTACTTTGGCGTAAACATCTTCGTCCGTTTTTTCAGTTTCGTAAGTACGAACTTCTTTTTTTCCAAATGCATTTGCCAATCGTTCTTGAGCAGCAATTTGTACTTTAATATGTTCGTGAGCAAATTTAATTGCTTCTAACATTTCTGCTTCACTAATTTCTTTCATTTCTCCTTCTACCATTGCGATAGAATCGGTTGAAGCACCAATCATCATATCAATATCTGATAATTCTAATTGTGCACGTGATGGATTGATGATAAATTTACCATCAATTCTTCCAACTCTAGCTTCAGATATTAAAGTTTCGAAAGGAATGTCAGACAAAGCTAGTGCTGCCGAAGCTGCCAATCCTGCCAATGCATCTGGCATTACATCTTCGTCATGAGACATTAACTGAATCATCACTTGCACTTCTGCATGGTAATCTGATGGGAAAAGCGGACGCAATACACGGTCAACCAATCTCATTGTTAATACTTCGTTATCGCTTGGACGTGCTTCTCTTTTAAAGAAACCTCCAGGAAAACGTCCTGCTGCTGCAAATTTTTCGCGATAATCTACCGTTAAAGGTAAGAAATCAATACCTGGACTTGCTTTTCTAGACGATACAACTGTTCCTAAAATTACAGTTTTACCAATTCTTACTACTACAGAACCGTCAGCTTGTTTGGCCAAACGTCCTGTCTCGATTGTGATGCTTCTGCCATCACCTAAATCGATTTTTTCTACAAATAACTGTGGAATCATAAATTTTCCTTTTTAATTTTACATTGGTTTTCTGCCTGTCAGCAGAGTAGTTGTGTTGTTTATTCTGAACTAATTTCAGAATCTGGGTTGTTGTGTTCCAATGAAAAACTAAACTTTTTTAAAAAATAGCCAAAAGCTATGAGGCAAAAGGCATTAGTTTGGAGTATAAATGCTCCTCCTTATTTTGGCTATTGGCTTATGCCTATTGCCTTTTTTGAATAAAAAAAAAGAGGCACTTGCGCACCTCTTTTCTATTGATTATTTTCTGATATTCAATTCTTTGATGATCTCACGATATCTGTTGATCTCAGTTTTCTTCAAGTAATCTAGTAAAGCTCTTCTTTTACCTACTAGCAATACAAGTGAACGTTCTGTGTTGTAATCGTGACGATTTTTTTTCAAGTGTTCTGTCAAGTGCGAAATTCTGAAAGTGAACAATGCGATTTGAGATTCAGATTTACCTGTGTTTTCTGCTTTTCCTCCGTGTTTAGCGAAAATTTCCGCTTTTACTTCTTTAGTTAAGTACATTTTAATATCTTTTAAATGATTAGGATGTATAAATACGTTTTTCGTATTCGAGTGCAAAATTACACTTTATTTTTGAAGTAACAAGAAAAAACCTTAAGAAGTTTATAATGGTTTTCGAGTAGAATAAAACTCATAAATTTTTTAATCATATTTATGATGCTTGTTCATATGCTTCTAATATGTTTTTTAATGAATTTATATCTTCTGAAGTATTGAACATGTGTATTGAAACTCGTATAGAATTTCCTCTAACCGACACGTATATATTGTTCTTTTCTAATGCTGCCAACAGCATATTTAAATCTAATGATGTTGGTAATGAAATTCCAAACAAATGCTTGCTTCGATAATCAGTTTCTTCAATAGAATAATTGCTTTTTTCTAAAAAATCAACCAATGGTTTGCTAATGTTTTCGCAATAATTAGTTATGTTTTGAACACCCCAATTCAATAATTGCTCAATGGCTGTATTGAGCATTGGCAAAAGTATAAAATTACTATATTCTCCAACATTATATCTATTCGAACCTTCTTTATATTCGTTTGTATACTGTGTAAGTTTGGTAAAATCTTCCGCATTGGAACGGTTTAACCAAGCTTCTTCCAAAGGAATTCCGTTGGCAAATCGATTTCCGAAATAGGCAAAGCCAATACTGTATGGTCCTAAAAGCCATTTGTAGGCAGCGCAAACCAAAACATCTATATTGTATAATTGAACGTCAATAGTTGCTACACCAACAGACTGAGTTCCATCGACTATAAATACAACATTGTTTTCAATACATTTTTGGCCAATCGATTTCAAGTCAAATTTGGTTCCATCTGTCCAATGAACAGAAGAAATGACAATTGCAGCAGTATTTTTATTTATGTTTTTAAGAATGGCACTATTCCAATCCCTTCCTTTTGTGTTTGAATTGATGGGTTCTTGAATAATTTGGAGCTCTTTTTTATGATTGTCACACCACTTTTTTATTTCATTGTAACCACTTGGAAACTCATTCCCAACTACGATTGCTTTATTGCCGTTTTGCAAAGGTAAATTTGCAATAGCAGATGCCAAACCATAACTTACAGAGGGAATTATTGCAATGTTCTGAGAAGGTGCATTAATAAGTTTTCCAATATTTTGTTTGGTTATTTCCGCAAGTTCAAAAAAATGAGTTGTTTTTATCAAAAATGGATTGCGTTTCAAAGTCATTCCATTTATTCCTGATTCTTCAACAGATTTTAGTAATGGCGACATATAAGCGCAATTTAAATAATGCACTCTGTCGTCCAATTGAAATAAATGTTTTTGGCTCACCATTATTTATGTTTTAATACCGTTTAACTTAAATTGGTTTAATAAAGTTTCGCAATTTGTTCATTTACAAACTCTAAAAACCTTTCATCAGCTTCTGTAAATGGATCTAAAACATTCGAATCAATATCAATTTGTCCAATATTTTGCCCGTTGACAAATAATGGAACTACGATTTCAGATTTTACTGTAAAACTACAGGCGATATAATTGTCTTGGGCTGCCACATCTGGAACTACAAAATTCTCGTTGGAAACTGCTACTTGTCCGCAAATTCCTTTTCCAAAAGGAATAACAGTATGGTCAGTTTCAGCACCAACATAAGGGCCCAAATGCAAAGTTTTGGTTTCGTGATTGGCAAAATAAAATCCAACCCAAGTATAATATACTATATTTTGTTCTAAAAGTTGACAAATTTTCAATAATTTTTCGTCTCTTGTTATCGTAGAATTTGTTGTAATTTCTATTACTTTTGGTTGTAATGCTTCGAAAGTCATATTTTGTATTTTTATGCAAAAGTATTTAAAGCTGGTTTTAATTTTTACATAAATTTGTTAAAAATTTCATTTTGGAAAAATATTTTATTCAATACAAACCTTTTTTGCTTTTTCTGGGAAAATTTTTCTTGACCTATTTGGTTCTCACAATAATTTACAGATTGTATATTGCTAATACTTGCGATGATTGTATCGATGGAATAACTAAAAATGTTTCCATTCTAACCGAAAAATTTTCAAGTTTAATAGGCTTCAATTTATCAGTGATTAGCGATAATAATCAATACAAAATTATTGTAGAAAATAAAGTCGTAGCCAGAATTGTTGAAGGTTGCAATGCTATGAGCGTTATTATTTTATTTATTTCATTTGTGATAGCTTTTTCTGGAAAATGGAAGCAAACCATTATTTATGTTTTTTTAGGAAGTGTACTTATTTATTTTTTAAATGTTTTAAGGATTATTTTATTGTCCATTTTAATATTTCATTATCCTAATCAAGAAAACATACTACACGGTGTGGTTTTTCCTTTACTTATTTATGGAGTAGTTTTTATTTTGTGGGTCATTTGGGTTAATAATTTTTCAAGATATGCTAAATAAACTCTTTAATAACAAAATTGAAATATTACAAATTATTATACTAATTGGTTTTTTTGTCATTGTTCGTGCTTTTGAAAATCAATTGTTTTACGACCCTTTTTTAGAATATTTTAAAAGTGAAATACCATTGGTTTACCCAAAATTTGAGCCTGTAAAATTGTATTTTAGTTTGTCTATAAGATATTTGATTAATGCAATTGTTTCAATATTAATATTATATGTTATTTTTAAGGATTTAAATTTATTTAAATTTTCGATGTTCTTGTATGTTTTATTTTTTATAATTTTAACTATAGGATTTTATATTTGCCTGAATTATTTCGACGAAAGTCAGAAAATGATTCTTTTTAATATTAGAAGATTCATCATTCAACCTATTTTTATATTGATTTTTATTCCTGGGTTTTATTTTCAAAATCAATCAGAAAAAAAATAACAAAGCATTAGTATTTAGCATTCAAGTAATTAATTAACTTTGCAAAGTGAAAATCAGAAAACATATCTGTATATTTTTGGCCCTCCTGCTATTGGTTCCCAATGTTGGATTGGCTTTGAACGTGCACTATTGCGGTGAAAATATTGCTTCTGTATCATTAGAAAATTTTTATCAAAGCAATAATTTAGAAATTGATTGTTGCGGAAAAGAGATTAAAAAATCTGCTTGTTGTAATGATAAAAAGATAAAAATCGAAAAAAAATCAGACAATTCGATTGTTAAAATTTTTTCTTTTGAAGTACAACAGCCATTTAATATTGCTGAATGGAAATCAATTGAAGTTAGTAATCTTTCCAATTTTAAAAATAATCCAATTTCTAATTTTGGATACTACGCGAATGCTCCACCGCTCTATAAACTATATTCCCAATACATTTTCTACGCCTAATTTTAATGTTTGAATCGACTTATCGAATTTTAAACATTAAATTATTATATGAAAACAATTATTTTGATTGTTGTTTTTTCATTCTCATTTTCTCTTTTTGCACAAGACACTTTGCAAGCAGTAAAAATTGAAGCGCAACGAAAAAAACTTCAAAAATCATTACTCAAAACTACCAATACAACCGTTTTGTCAAGCAAAGAATTGCTAAAAGCCGCTTGTTGTAATTTGGCCGAAAGTTTCGAAACAAACCCGTCTATCGATGTTAATTTTTCGGATGCCTTAACTGGAACCAAACAAATAAAAATGTTGGGTTTAACATCTCCATATTTATTAATTGCAGAAGAAAATATTCCATCTGTTCGAGGTGCTTCCCAAGCTTATGGATTGTCATTTACACCTGGAACTTGGGTCGAAAGTATACAAATAACCAAAGGTGCTGGAAGCGTAATTAATAGTTTTGAAAGCATTTCAGGACAAATAAATACCGAATTAATTAAGCCAATAAAAGACATTCCGTTTTTCTTGAATGTTTATGGGTCAACCGATGCGCGTTTTGAAATTAACACCCATTTAAATAAAAAAATTTCAGACAAATGGGCAACCAGTTTGTTTGTTCATGGAAACAACAGATTGTCTAAAAACGATATGAATAATGATGGTTTTCTTGACAATCCACTGGGAAATCAAATTAATATATTAAACCGTTGGCAATATACCAATGCGGAAAAAGGTTGGGTTAGTTTTTTAAATTTCAGATACATGAATGATGAAAAACAAGCTGGTCAGGTCGATTTTAATCCCAAAAACGATAAATTTACAACCAATTATTGGGGTTCAGAAATCAATACAAAACGTTTTGATTTCTCTTCAAAAATAGGGTATGTCTGGCCGGAAATTCCATATCAAAGCATTGGTTTTCAAAATGCCTACAACAGCCACAATCAAGAATCCTATTTTGGATTGAGAACCTATAATATTAAACAAAATAGTTTTTATTCGAATTTGATTTTCAATTCTATCATCAATAATACATTGAATAAATTTTCTACTGGATTAAATTTTACTTCGGATGTATATGATGAATTTGTAGATACCAATGATTACAGCAGAAAAGACAATTCGATTGGTGCCTTTTTTGAATACACTTACGACAATACCGATAATTTTAGTATTATTTTGGGTGGCAGATTAGATTATCAAAACAGAATGGGCGTTTTTGCTACGCCGCGTTTGCATGCTCGATACAATCCTTGGAAAGATGGCGTTTTAAGATTTTCTGCTGGAAGAGGCAAACGCTTGGCAAATATTTTTGCAGAAAATCAACAACTTTTTGGAAGTTCTAGAAATTTTAATATTTTAGATAATTCTGGCAAAACTTATGGCTTAAATCCAGAAATTGCTTGGAATTATGGGTTTGGATTTTTGCAAAAGTTTCCCGTTTTTAATATGAATGCCGATTTCTCTGTAGATTTCTACAGAACTGATTTTCAAAATCAAGTAGTTGTCGATTTGTTTCAAACAGCCCAACAAGTAGATTTTTATAACTTGAAAGGCAATTCGTTTGCCAATAGTTTGCAACTGGAATTCAATTTAGAAATTATAAAACATTTAAATTTGCGTACGTCTTATAAGTTTTATGACAACAAAACAGATTATAATAGTGGAACATTCCAACGACCGTTGCAAGCGCAAAACCGTTTTTTTACAAACTTAGAATTTGAAACCCATATCAAAGAAAAAGGACAACAATGGAAATTTGATTATACCTTTAATTGGATTGGAAAACAACAACTACCTATTACTACATCTAACCCAATTCAAGATCAATTGCCCAATTTTTCACCTTCTTTTTCACTGATGAATGCACAAATAACTCGAACTTTTTCTTCTAAATTTGAAATGTATTTGGGAGCAGAAAATTTTGGAAATTACACACAAAAAAAAGCTATCTTAGGATCGGACAACCCGTTTGGAACAAGTTTTGATAGTTCAATATTATATGCACCGGTTTTTGGACAAATGTATTATGCTGGATTGCGGTTTAAAGTGAAATGATTTAAATTTTAAAATCAATTTCAAAAATCAATTTCAAATTAAAAATAAATAAACATGAAAAATATAATTTTAATAATGCTAGTGTCTTTTTTAGGTTTTTCTTCAAATGCACAAGAAGCAAAGAAAAATAAAAATGCAAAATATAGTTTTGAAGTAAATGGCAATTGTGAAATGTGTCAAAAACGAATTCAAAAAGCAGCTTTAGGCATTTCTGGCGTTAAATCTGTGGCATGGAATATTGAAACACATCAGTTGGATTTGATTTTGAACGAAGAAAAAAGTCAAGTTTTAGATGTAAAAAAAGCCATAGCCAAAGTAGGTCACGACTCCGATGAAATTAAAGCAACAGAGGAAGAATATAAAAATCTTCATGGGTGTTGTGTTTATGAACGAAAATAAAATATATCTGGGATAGTTTTTTTATTTTTAATTAAATGTTAAAGAGTATTTTCTGAACATATTAATATTTAAATTTGCAATATGAAGTTATTAATCAAATTGATTGTATTGGTTTTTGTTTTATTTCAGTTTTCATCAACTATTATTTATTTGATTGAAAATGAAAAAGACAAAGATTTTACAATTGATTTGGTAGATGAGGACCAAGGCAATTCAAAAGAAATTAAAGAAGTAAAAAAAATTAAAAATGATTTTATTGCAAACAACAGTAGATTTAATAATTTTTGTTTGTTAAAATCTTCAATAAAAATTCAATCTTTTTATTTATTAAAAGATTACAAAATTTCTTCGTCAATAATTATACCACCACCAAAAGAAGTTTAAAAATATTAGTAAACTGCATTAACAATGCAGCGAATTACATTTTTTAAATTTTAAGGTATTATGACAAAAAAAATCAATCTTTTTGCAAACCTTAAATCCGATTTTGCATCGGGTTTAGTGGTTTTTTTGGTAGCACTTCCATTATGTTTGGGAATAGCTTTGGCGAGCGGCGCACCACTGTTTTCGGGTATAATTTCGGGTATTATTGGTGGCATAGTAGTTGGATATTTAAGTAAATCTCACTTAAGTGTTTCAGGACCAGCAGCTGGTTTAACAGCTATAGTATTAACGGCAATTACAGATTTAGGCGCTTTTGATATTTTTTTAACAGCCGTTTTTATTGCGGGATTAATTCAATTAGTACTCGGATTTATAAAGGCTGGAACTATTTCCAACTATTTTCCAACCAACGTAATTGAAGGCATGCTAGCTGGTATAGGAATTATAATTATTTTAAAACAATTGCCACATGCTTTTGGGTACGATAGCGATTTTGAGGGCGATGAATCATTTTTTCAAATAGATGGTAACAATACTTTTTCATCAATATTTAGTATTTTTAACCAAGTTCAACTTGGTGCTATAATCATTACAATTATATCATTAACCATTTTAATTGCTTGGGATAAAATACCATTTCTAAAAAAACTTAAATTGATTCCTGGAGCATTGGTAGCCGTAGTTACAGGAGTTGTTTTAAATCAAATTTTTATAGCTTCAGGAAGTACTTTGGCTATAGAAAGTAAGCACTTGGTTTCTTTGCCCATTCCTTCCAATTTCGAAGAATTTAAAGCCATTATTATGACACCAAATTTATCTGGATTTGCAAATAGTAAAGTTTGGATTACAGGTGTAACCATTGCCATAGTTGCTTCTATAGAAACATTACTTTGCATTGAGGCATCAGACAGAATGGATGTGCAAAAACGATATACAGATACAAATGTAGAACTAAAAGCCCAAGGTATTGGCAACATGATTAGTGCACTTCTTGGTGGTTTGCCCATGACTTCTGTAGTAGTTAGAACATCAGCCAATAATAATGCAGGCGCAAAATCTAAAATGTCAACAATTATTCATGGGGTTTTATTGCTCATAAGTGTTTTGGCAATTCCTATAATTTTGAATAAAATTCCATTGGCAACTCTAGCAGCCATATTACTTTTGGTTGGATATAAATTGGCAAAGCCAAAAACTTTAAAACACTTTTGGGATAAAGATAAAATTTTTCAATTCATCCCATTTGTTGCCACACTTGTAGCAGTCGTTTTTACAGATTTATTAAAAGGCGTAGCTTTAGGAATGATTATCAATGTTATTTTTATTTTGATTGGAAATTCAAAACGAGCCTATCATTTTAAAAAAGAAAATTATGCGGATGGCGATATTATTCATATCGATTTGGCTCAAGAAGTTTCTTTTTTGAATAAAGCAGCCATAAAAGCAACTTTGAACGATATTCCAGAAAACTCAAAAGTGATTATTACAGCTCATAACACCGTTTATATTGCCCATGATATTTTAGATTTAATTCATGAATTTAAAACTACGAGGGCTATCCACGAAAATATTAAAGTAAAACTTAAAGGTTTTAAGGCCGCTTATAATCTTGAAAATACAGATCAAGAACAAAATAAGGTAACCTTTGAACATTATTATGATGCTGCAAAACGTAAAACAATAAAAAAAGAAATTTTTACTGAAGAAATACCAGATTGATTAAATTTTTAAGGTTATAAAACTTATTTTTATACCAATATATTTTAATAATTAATTTTAAGAAAAACAAATGGACGATTTTTATAAAAAAATATTAGATAACAATAAAACTTGGGTGGAAACTTCCTTAGCCAAAGATCCTAATTATTTTGAAGATTTATCAAAAGGACAAACACCGCCTTTGCTTTGGATTGGTTGCTCCGACAGTCGAGTGCCTGCCAATGAAATTATTGGAGCAAAACCAGGAGAAGTATTTGTACACAGAAATATTGCCAATATGGTAGTGCATTCAGACATGAATATGTTGAGTGTTTTGGACTATGCAGTCAACGTTCTTAAAGTAAAACATGTATTGGTTTGTGGACATTATGGTTGTGGTGGCGTGAAAGCTGCCATGGGTAATGATTCTATTGGTATAATTGACAACTGGATTCGGCATATAAAAGATGTGTATCGTTTGCATGATAAATATTTAAATTCTATTGAAAATGAATCAGACAGATTTAATGCTTTTGTTGAATTGAATGTAAAAGAACAAGTTTTTGATTTATCGAAAACATCGATTGTACAAGCAGCTTGGAAAAGTGGTCAAGAGTTAACTTTGCACGGATGGGTTTATGGATTAAATTCTGGTTTTGTAACCGATTTGAATGTAAATATTAGCTCGAACAAAGATTTGGACGATGTGTATCAACTAAATTTTGGGTAACCATAATTTAGTATAACTTTAATATGGCTAATGTACTAATTTTGGTACATTAGCCTTTTTTTAATAAGTATTTAAAAATGTATGGAAGATTTTAATTGGATGCAATTGCTCAACCCAGAATTTTATATTTTGTTGGAGTTTGGAAGTGTAAAGGTGGGTTTAATTGTAATTTTATTTATAGTTTTTGCAGAAACTGGCTTATTGGCTGGTTTCTTTTTGCCTGGCGATAGCTTGCTTTTTTTGGCGGGAATATATAGCGAAACTTTGATGCAACAAATATCCTTAGGAAACGATTTTCTAAATGTGACAGTCCTTGCTTTGTTGGTCGCATTAATGGGAATAATTGGCAATATGGTAGGCTACTGGTTCGGATCGAAAAGTGGATCTTATTTGTTTAATAGGAGTGATAATTTTCTATATAAGAAAAAATATTTGTACGATGCCAAAGCTTTTTTTGATAAATACGGTAGTAAAGCCATTGTTTTTGCAAGGTTTATTCCTGTGGTAAGAACATTTACTCCAGTAATAGCTGGTATTGTTTCCATGGAAAAAAAGAGTTTTATGTTTTTTAATACTTTAGGTTCTTTTCTTTGGTCGTTTTCAATGATTTTTGCAGGACATTATTTGTACCAATTGTTTTTAGAAAAGTTTCATATTGATTTGAAACATTATATTGAATATATTGTCATTGGAATTGTTCTGGCTACCACATTGCCAGTTTTGTTGAAACTACTAAAAAAACAAAAAGTTTAAAGGAAGCAATAATTTTGATTGTAGCCCTGATGGAAGTGTAAATCCTGTCATTGCGAGGAACGGGCGCCATCAAATCGTAAGATTGCTTCGTTCCTCGCAATGACAGATTGGAGCGCACAGCAGGATTAATGATTAATAGAAATTGGATGTTTGTGCTCCAAAAATAAAAAATCCGTACTGTTATAAACAATACGGATTTTTTGTATTTTGAAAAGCTATAAATTTTACATCATGCCTGGCATACCACCACCGTGAGAATGTCCGGCAGCGCTTTCTTCCTTAATTTCTACCAAAGCACACTCTGTAGTTAGAATCATACCGGCAACTGAGGCAGCATTTTCAAGTGCTACGCGGGTTACTTTTTTAGGATCAATAATTCCAGCTTTTAGCATGTCGACATATTCATCTGTTTTGGCATTATAACCAAAATCGCCCGAACCTTCTGCTACTTTTGCAACCACAACAGATCCTTCCAAACCAGCATTTTCGACAATAGTTCTTAGTGGAGATTCTATGGCGCGAGATACAATTTGGATTCCAGTAGCTTCATCTGGATTGTCAGCTTTTATGGAAGCCAAAGCGCCTTTGGCACGCAACAAAGCTACGCCACCACCAGCAACTATGCCTTCTTCGACTGCGGCACGAGTGGCATGCAAAGCATCGTCGACACGGTCTTTTTTCTCTTTCATTTCAACTTCTGAAGCGGCTCCAACATAAAGGACAGCAACTCCTCCAGCTAGTTTAGCCAAACGTTCTTGCAATTTTTCTTTGTCATAATCTGAAGTTGAAGCTTCCATTTGACCTTTGATTTGATTGACACGATTTTTAATCAGATCTGCTTCGCCAGCACCACTTACTATCGTTGTATTGTCTTTATC
Organism: Flavobacterium sp.; assembly: GCF_031363805.1. Taxonomy (GTDB): domain Bacteria; phylum Bacteroidota; class Bacteroidia; order Flavobacteriales; family Flavobacteriaceae; genus Flavobacterium. The sequence continues at coordinate 53,333 of NZ_JANLVD010000089.1, forward strand.
GATCGTAACTCTTTTTGCTGTTCCAAGCATTTCGATGGTTGTATTTTCCAAAGTAAATCCTCTTTCTTCAGAAATTACAGTTCCTCCTGTTAAAATAGCAATATCTTCCAACATAGCTTTTCTGCGATCGCCAAAACCTGGTGCTTTTACGGCTGCAATTTTCAATGCACCACGCAATTTATTGACTACCAATGTTGATAGTGCTTCACCATCTACATCTTCCGCAATAATTAATAATGGTTTTCCTGATTGTGCCACTGGCTCTAAAACTGGTAACAATTCTTTTAAAGAAGAAACTTTTTTGTCATACAATAATATGTAAGGACTTTCAAGTTCGGTTTCCATTTTTTCTGGATTGGTCACAAAATATGGAGATAAATAGCCTCTGTCAAATTGCATTCCTTCTACGACATCTACGTAAGTGTCTGTTCCTTTTGCTTCTTCGACAGTAATTACACCTTCTTTACCCACTTTGGCGAAAGCATTGGCAATTAATTCGCCAATTACTTCATCATTATTGGCAGAAATAGAGGCAATTTGTTTAATTTTTTCAGAATCGCTTCCTACCACTTTGGCTTGTTTGCCTAAATCGGCAACTATGGCTTCAACAGCTTTGTCGATACCGCGTTTTAAATCCATAGGATTTGCGCCTGCAGCAACGTTTTTTAAACCTTCTTTAACAATTGCTTGCGCTAAAACTGTTGCAGTTGTAGTTCCATCTCCAGCCAAATCATTGGTTTTTGAAGCTACTTCTTTTACCATTTGAGCGCCCATATTTTCCAATGGATCTTCAAGTTCGATTTCTTTTGCAACGGTAACACCATCTTTAGTTACTGTTGGACCACCAAATGATTTTCCAATAATTACATTACGACCTTTTGGTCCAAGGGTTACTTTTACTGCATTTGCCAATGCATCAACGCCACGTTTTAATCCATCGCGTGCTTCAATATCAAATTTTATATTTTTTGCCATTTTTTTATTGCTTTATGCAGAAGACTTTAAGCTTTATGCTTGTGCTTACTGCGATTATTTATTTTGTTGTGACAGGATTGAGTTTCCAAAATGCCTTAAAACTTGGAAATTATATATTTAGATTATAGCTAGAATTTTTAGTTCACTCATTATTAGATAATCTTTGCCTTCAAGTTTCAATTCTGTTCCTGCAAATTTATCATAAAGAACTGTATCACCAATTTTTACGGTCATGGTATGGTCTTTCGTGCCATTTCCAACTGCAATGACTGTTCCTTTTTGAGACTTTTCTTTTGCGGTATCTGGAATGTAGATTCCTGAGGCAGTTTGAGTTTCAGCTGCAACTGGTTCTATTAAAACTCTATCTGAAAGTGGTTTAATGTTTAATGCCATTTTTATAAAAATTTAATTGTTTTTAATGATTTTAATAATTCAGAAATTGTGCCAAGCCTTTATAACTGACATTTTTTCTTAAAAAAAATGCCAGCATTGTCAAGCTGGCATTTAAATATTGATATTTGCTATTATTTTTTTGGTTCTTCCGAAGTAACTGGTTTGGTAGTTTCTGTAGTTGCTGGCTTTTCTGCAGCTGGAGCAGTTTGAGGTGCTTTTTGAATAGCCGGAGCTGCAATTGAACTTTCATCTATTACTTTTGAACCTGAATCACTCAAGTTTCCTGTGAAACTTAAACCTGATAATAGTATTAAAACTATCAGTGCGCCAGAAAGATACCATGTGCTTTTATCTAAAAAGTCTGTTGTTTTTTGTACGCCACCCATTTGAGTTGAACCACCTAATGAAGATGAAAGTCCGCCTCCTTTAGGGTTTTGAACCATAATGACTACGATTAATAGGAAACAAACTATTGTGATTAAAACTAAAAAAATTGTAAATGTGTTCATTGTTTAATTATTATTATTTTGTTGCAACATTTTTATGTCTGAAATTCGGATTGCAAAGAAACTACTTTTTTCTGGATATTTCAAAATTAATATTTCATAAGCTTGTATTGCTTTGCTATATTTTTTTTGTTCCAAATAAACTTTGGCTAGTGTTTCAGTCATTAAATAAGAGGTTTCTTCTTCTTTAATAGCAATTGTAGGTATAAAAGATTCTTTATTAACGGGTGAAATTTTTGGATTTGCCTCTATAAATTTGTCGATAATTTCCAATTTATTGTTCAAATTATTTTCGGGCAATTTAATTTGGTCTGTATTTTCTACTCTAACAATTGGTCTCGCTTTTGATAATTGTAGCCATTCTTCAAATGAATGTGTTTCAGAATGATCAAAAGTCAATGGTTTTCCGATTTCAAGTTTTTCGGATATTACCAAATTTTCTTCTTCAATATTTGAAGATTCTGTTTGAAAATTTTCTGCAATTGCAACTATTTCTTCTTCTACTTTTTCTTTGTTTTCATTTACTTCTACAATTAAATTAGATTCGGTTATAGAGGAAATAATAGATTTTTCTAAACTGCTTTCCGCTTTTTTATCATCCAGAGTTAAGCTGTCAACTACATTTATATCTAATAAATTTGCTTCTTTTTCTTCATAAAAACCTTTTTGAATGCCGATGAAATTTTCTGAGGTGATTAAGTCAAAAAGTACAGTTCTATCTGTAGTAAATGCCGCCGTGTTTTTTAAATTTTGATTGTATTTAAAACTATCTTGTTTGTATAAACCTTTTAAATGTAAACTTCTAGCACTTTGAAAATATGGAAAATCCACTAATATTTTTTCCAAAGAAATGACCTGCTGAAAATTTATAGTGTCAGGTTTATTGAGTAAATGTGTATATTCTGCTACGTTCATTTATGTTGGTTTTAAACTTTTGTTATCCTTGTAGATTATTAAATAGACTTACCATTTAGCTAGCGAGTCGTTAAACATATCTTGCGTAATTCGCTCAAAAATTTCGCTTAAGGCTGTTTTCAATGCGGATCCTACAAGTTGTTGGTTTCCAGCATAATCTACAAAAAATGAAAAACGTTTTTCGAAATCATCTTCTGGCTTATTTTTGTTTGAAAATTTTAAATTTACAGTTACAGAAAGTCTTGTTTGTGCAGCAGTTATGTCTGCGGTAGCGGCCATAGGGCTGAATCTATAATCGACAATTTCGCCTTCATAAACCAAATCTCCATCAGTTGGCGTTAAGTTCAAATTGGTTTGATTTTGAATCAAATCTTGTAATCGAAGTGTAAAATCTCTATCGATTCCTGGCTCGATTAATTCAGATACATTTTGAAAATAGTTTACCTGAAAGGTTTTTGCATCTATTTTCCCGGTTCCAGTAAAATTATAAACGGAGCAACTACAGAAAAATATTAGTACAATCAGTAAGAATATATGCCTTGTTTTATTCATTATATTTTTTAAGATTTATTTTTTTTCAGTCCAAAATGGTTGACTCAAAGATATCCAAAATACTAATTTATCATCAATTAAAGATTAAACTGTTTTATTTTTCTATACAATGTTCGTTCGGAAATTCCTAATTCGTCAGCGGCAGCTTTGCGTTTGCCTTTGTTTTTTTCTAAAGATTTTTTGATCATTTCGATTTCTTTTTTATCGAGTTTCAAAATTTCTTCTTCTTCAACAGTTTCTGCAAACAAGTAGTTTTCTTCATTTTCATCAAAATCATTATCCTCTTTATTTTCATAAGTTGAACTTACGGGATTTTCTTGAAAAGAAATTTCACTTTCATTTTCTTTGGAACCATAAATTTTCTGAATCAAATTTGGATTTATTTCTTGCACTTTAGCCGAACCATTTTTCATTAATTCCAAAGTGAGTTTTTTTAAATCATGCAAATCGCTTTTCATATCAAAAAGTACTTTGTACAAAATATCTCTTTCGGTACTAAAATCACTTTCAGATTTTTTTGCCACAACTGATGGCAAATTGGTACCTTCTTGTGGCAAATAGGACAATAATGCATTTCCAGTAACATCGCGATTGGTTTCCAAAACAGATATTTGTTCCGCCATGTTTCTCAACTGACGAATATTTCCACTCCAACGAAATTTCTGTAAAACAGAAACTGCATTGTCATCCAGTTTTAACGGAGGCATTTTGTATTTGTGGGCAAAATCGGCAGCAAATTTCCTGAACAACAAATGAATATCTTCTTTTCTATCACGCAAAGGAGGCAACATAATATCGACAGTACTTAATCTGTAATACAAATCTTCACGGAATTTACCTTTTTCTATAGCATCAAATAGGTTGACATTGGTGGCAGCCACAATTCGAACATTTGTTTTTTGAACTTGACTTGAACCTACTTTTATAAACTCGCCATTTTCCAATACACGAAGCAATCGTACTTGAGTTGTTAATGGCAATTCGCCCACTTCGTCCAAAAAAATTGTTCCTCCATCGGCCACTTCAAAATAGCCTTCACGCGTGCCAGTTGCGCCAGTGAAAGCGCCTTTTTCGTGACCAAAAAGTTCGCTGTCTATGGTCCCTTCTGGAATAGCACCGCAGTTTACAGCAATATATTTGCCGTGTTTTCTGTGTGATAATGAATGAATTATTCTAGGAATATTCTCTTTTCCAACGCCACTTTCGCCCGCAACCAATACCGAAATATCCGTCGGAGCTACTTGAATGGCTTTTTCTATTGCACGATTTAGTTTAGGATCATTTCCTATAATTTCGAATCGTTGTTTTATTGATTGTACTGTTTCCATATTATCATTGTTAGGCACGAAGCAATCTCATTATTTTTATTTTTCGCCACAGATTAAAAGGATTTTCACAGATTTTATTAATCTTTTTTACAAGGCGTACCTTTTATATTGAAGAGATTTAGTTTGAAAATTTACTAATAATCCAATTTCAGAATCTGCAAGTTTTAAATAATTTAGAATTTGTGCAATATGTTCATTAGAAAATTCTTTAACAGCTTTAATTTCTAAAATTATGTCTTCATTAACTATAAAGTCTGCATAGAATTTATGAGGCAAAATTTTCCCTTTGTATTCAATCGCAAATTCTTTTTCTCTTTCGAATATAATGTTATTTTCTTTAAATTCTATTTCTAGAGCGTCTTTATATATTATTTCAAGTAATCCCGGACCTAATATTCGGTGAACTTCCATGCAAATACCAATGATTTTATAAGTTTCTTCTTCTCTGTATCCTTCCATTATTTTATTTTTTTATTTGTCACAGATCTAAAACATTAAAAGGATTTTAAAAAAACCTGTGTAAATCTTTTTAATTTTTTACTAACTTTTTTAATTTATTTCTCTTGAGTCTATTTTACTTATTTGCCACAGATTAAAAAGATTAAAAGGATTTCAAAAAATCTGTGAAAATCTTTTTAATCTGTGGCAAAACTTTTAATTCATCTCAGAATATTCAACTGCAACACCTTTCAAAGTCCCACTAGTACAACTTTCAATTTTTACATTCACAAAATCACCAACTTTATAATTTTCCTTTGGAAAAACAACCGTAATACTTTGTGAATTTCTTCCAGAAAACTCTTCCTTAGATTTTTTTGATAATTTTTCAACCAAAACTTCAACGGTTTTTCCAATAAATTCTTCACTTCTTTGCCAAGCGTGCTTTTGTTGTAAATCTACAATTTCCTGTAATCTTCTTGCTTTGGTTTCTTCCATAACATCGTCTTTCATTTTGCGTCCAGCCAATGTTCCTGGTCGTTCAGAATAACTGTACATATAGCCAAAACTGTATTTTACATAGTCCATTAACGATAAAGTATCTTGATGATCTTCTTCTGTTTCTGTCGGAAAACCAGCAATCATGTCTTGGCTAATCGAACTTTCTGGGATTATGGTTTTAATTTTGTCTATCAACATCATATATTGTTCACGCGAATGCAAACGGTTCATTTCTTTTAAAATACGGTTACTTCCAGATTGAACCGGCAAATGAATGTGCTTGCAAATATTTGGATATTTCGCGATAACGTGCAACACACTTTCGTGCATATCTTGCGGATTCGAGGTAGAAAAACGAATTCTCATTTTAGGAAAACCAACAGCAACCATTTCCAATAAATTATCAAAATCTACCGAAGTTGCTTTTTGCATTTCACTCGCATTCATAAAATCCTTTTTCAATCCGCCACCATACCAAAGATAACTATCCACATTTTGACCCAAAAGCGTTATTTCTTTAAACCCTTTGTCCCACAAATCTTGAATCTCACTCATAATACTTTGCGGCTCACGACTGCGTTCACGCCCACGAGTAAAAGGCACCACGCAAAACGTACACATATTATCGCAACCACGAGTTATAGAAACCAAAGCTGTAATTCCGTTACTCATCAAACGCACTGGCGAAATGTCTCCGTAAGTTTCATCTTTAGATAAAATTACGTTTATAGCATCTCTGCCTTCTTCAACTTCAGCAAGTAAATTGGGTAAATCTTTGTATGCATCTGGACCAACAACCAAATCTACAATTTTTTCTTCGTCCAGAAATTTGTCTTTCAAACGTTCTGCCATACAACCCAAAACACCAACTTTCATTCTAGGATTTATTCTTTTTACCGCATTGTATTTCTCTAATCGTTTGCGAATAGTTTGCTCGGCTTTATCACGAATGGAACAAGTATTTACCAAAACCAAATCGGCTTCTTCCAATATTTGAGTAGTATTGTAGCCATTATTAGACAAGATGGAAGCCACAATTTCGCTATCGGAAAAATTCATAGCGCAACCATAACTCTCTATATAAAGTTTTTTTGTATTTTCTAGTTTTTTATCAAGAACTAAGCTTTGTCCTTGTTTTTCTTCTTCAATAATCTTTCCCATTCCTATTTTTCAAAGTGCAAATATAGAAATTTTGAAACAAATCTGACAAGATGGCAGTTATCATTTAACATATTTTTTTATTTAAAGCTATTCCCGCCATCCGCTATATCTTTTCCTTTTTAAAGAAAAAAGGAAAAGGATGTCGCTTCTGTCAGGGCTAAATAGCAATAATAATCGAAAATATTTTTAAAAATTTAACCAAAATGTCAAATTAAAAAAAAACTTCCTACTTTTGCCAAATCAATTAAAAAGCAAATGGCAAAGAATTTAGTAATAGTAGAGTCACCAGCAAAAGCAAAAACCATCGAGAAATTTCTTGGCTCAGATTACCAAGTAGAATCAAGTTATGGTCATATTGCCGATTTGCCTTCCAAAGAAATAGGAGTAGATGTCGAAAACGGATTCAAACCCAAATACGAAGTTTCAGCAGATAAAAAAGCATTGGTTACTAAACTTAAAGGACTAGCAAAAAAAGCTGATATGGTTTGGCTAGCTTCCGATGAGGATCGCGAAGGTGAAGCCATTTCTTGGCATTTATCAGAAGAATTAAATTTAGATAAAAACAAAACCAAACGAATTGTTTTTCACGAAATTACCAAAACTGCTATTCTAAAAGCAATCGATAATCCCAGAGAAATAGATTATAATTTAGTAAATGCGCAACAAGCCCGAAGGGTTTTAGATAGATTGGTTGGTTACGAATTGTCGCCAGTTTTGTGGAGAAAAATTAAAGGAGGACTTTCTGCTGGTCGTGTTCAATCGGTTTCTGTAAGATTAATTGTTGAACGTGAACGCGAGATTCAAAATTTTAAAACCATTGCTAGTTATTCAGTCGTTGCCGAGTTTGTGAATGAAGCTGGAAGAGCTTTTAAAGCCAAATTGCCAAAGAATTTTAATACGAAAAAAGAAGCCGAAGATTTTTTAGCTAAAAATATAGGTTCTAATTATAAAGTAGCCGATTTAGAAACTAAACCTACCAAAAAAACACCAGCTGGACCATTTACAACGTCAACTTTGCAACAAGAAGCGGCACGTAAATTATACCTTCCAGTAGGAATTACTATGCAATTGGCTCAACGATTATATGAAGCTGGACTCATTACTTATATGAGAACCGATTCTGTAAATCTTTCAAAAGACGCCATGGAAGCTGCGCAAGCCGAAATTATAAAATCGTACGGAAAAGAATTTTCAAAACCAAGAACATTTGTAAACAAAAGCAAAGGCGCACAGGAAGCGCATGAAGCCATTCGCCCCACAGATATGTCGCTTCACTCCGTAAATATTGATAGAGATCAGGCTCGCTTATACGATTTAATTTGGAAAAGAACTTTAGCATCACAAATGGCTGACGCCGAATTGGAACGTACCAACGTGAAAATTGAAGCCAATAATCATCAGGAAATTTTTTCTGCTTCAGGTGAAGTGATCAAGTTTGAAGGATTTTTAAAAGTTTATTTAGAAGGAAATGACGATGATGATGATGAGCAAGAAGGAATGTTGCCAGCAATGAAAGTCAATGAAAAATTGATTAACAATTACATCACAGCAACTGAAAGATATTCGCGTCCGCCAAGTCGTTATACCGAAGCTTCGTTAGTAAAAAAATTAGAAGAATTAGGAATTGGTCGTCCTTCAACATACGCACCAACTATTTCTACAATTATCAACAGAAGTTATGTTGAAAAAGGAACATTAGAAGGTCAAGAACGAAATTACACCCAATTGACATTGCAATCAGGAAAAGTTTCTGATAAAATGTTGAAAGAAAATACAGGTTCAGACAAAGGAAAACTTGTTCCAACAGATATCGGGACAATTGTTACCGATTTCTTAGTTAAGAATTTCGAAAATATTTTAGATTACAATTTCACAGCCAAAGTAGAGCAAGATTTTGACGAAATAGCAGAAGGAAACATCAATTGGACAAAAATGATGCAGGAGTTTTATGATAAATTCCATCCAACTGTTAAAGATGTTGAAGCGAATGCCGATAGGGAAAGTGGGGAAAGAATTTTAGGTACAGACCCAAAATCTGGAAAACCAGTTTCTGTTCGTTTGGGAAAATTTGGCCCAATGGCTCAAATCGGTGCGCCTGATGACGAAGATAAAAAATTCGCCAGTTTAATGAACGATCAGAATATTGGTAATATCTCATTGGAGGAAGTTTTGAATTTATTTTTACTCCCAAAAAATTTAGGAATTTACAAAGGAGAAGAAGTTGAAGTTTCTAATGGTCGTTATGGACCGTTTATCCGTTTTGGCACCATGTTCGTTTCATTGCCAAAAGGCGAAGAACCACTAAATGTTGATTTGGAAAGAGCACAAGAATTGATTGACGAAAAAATGCTTGCCGACGCTCCAGTAGCAGTTTACAAAGGAGAAGGCGTTCAGAAAGGAACAGGTCGTTTCGGTCCTTTCTTGAAATGGAACGGAATGTTTATCAACGTAAGTACAAAATATAATTTCAATAATTTATCACAACAAGATATAGAATTAATTATTGAAGATAAATTGCAAAAAAATATCGATAAAGTCATCCATAACTGGGAAGCAGAAGGGATTTTGGTTCAAAAAGCACGTTGGGGAAGAAGTGAAATAACCAAAGGTAAAATCAAAATAGAATTAAGTAAAGATTTTGATGCTACAAAATTGACATTGGCTGAAGCCCAAGAAATGATTGCCAAAAAAACACCAGCGAAAAAAGTGGCTACCAAAAAAACAACTACCGCAACCAAAAAACCTGCAGCTAAAAAAGCAGTTGCCAAAAAGAAATAAAATATGGCTTTAGATTTTCTAACACCATTAAATTCAGATATTCTTGAATATGTCAAAGAATTATCTTCTCAACATTTGGGAAGTAAAATTGTTTTTCATACGCATGATGATTTTCCAGATTTAAAAAAAATAAAAATTGCAATAATTGGAGTTTTAGAAAACAGAGGAAGTGAAGATTTTGATCAATATGTAAATTTAAATTATATTAGAAAAGAATTTTTTAATCTTTACCCAGGAAATTGGAATATTTCTATTGGAGATTTAGGAAATATTGAGCCAGGAGAAAAAATTGAAGATACCTATTTTGCAATTCAAAAATTGACTTCTTTTTTATTAAAGAACAATATTATTCCTATTCTAATTGGTGGGTCGCAAGATATAACTTATCCTTTGTACAGAGCATATGATGATCTTGAACAAATGGTCAATGTAATTTCTATTGACAATAAATTTGATTTTTCAAGAGAAAATGGAGTTTTATCTAATTCTTACCTTACGAAAATGATTGTTGAAGAGCCAAATAATCTGTTTAATTATACAAATATAGGTTATCAAACTTATTTTAATTCACAAGAAGAGATCGATTTGATAGAAAAGTTATTTTTTGAATCATATCGATTGGGAGAAATTTCAAATGATCCAACAATTTCGGAGCCAGTTTTTAGAGATGGGAATTTAGTAAGTATTGATTTAAATTCTATAAAATCCTCAGATTCAGGAAATTTTATTAATTTTGCACCCAATGGATTTTCGGGTAAGGAAATTTGCTCATTGGCAAGATACGCTGGAATTAGTGATAAAGTAACATGTTTAGGCATGTTTAACCATCAAAATACCAAACAGGAATCATTTTTAATAAGTCAAATATTATGGTATTTTATAGAAGGTATTCATTGCAGATCAAATGAATATCCTTTTGGAAGTAAGCAAGATTACATAAAATATATTGTTACTTTAGAAGAAGATTTAGTATTTTACAAGAGTAATATTACAAACAGATGGTGGATAGAAATATCAAATATTGGAAATAAAAACAATAAATTCAAAAAGACTACGTTATTTCCTTGTTCGCATCAAGATTATTTATTAGCTTGCAATGGTGAAGTGCCTGAAAGATGGTGGAAAAACCAAAGAAAAAACTTAATTTAACATAAATATTAACTATTCAAAAGGCATAATTTTAACAAGTTTAAATTTTTTTAAGGTTTTTTTAATAAAAAAATTGTTTATTTGAAAATAAATAAATAGGTTTACGCCCTTAAAACTAATGAAAACATACTTAACCCAAATTTATATGAAGAAGGTCGTTTTATTAACAGTATTGGTTTCTTTTTTCTACAGTTGTGGATCCAAAGACCAAGGTCAATTAGTTGGAGTAAAAGGTAAAGCTTGGCACCCAGAAAAACCTTACGGTATGACATTAATACCTGGAGGAGCTTACATTATGGGTAAATCTGATGATGATTTAGCTAATGTTCAAGATGCACCTACAAAAACAGTTACTGTTCGTTCATTTTATATGGACGAAACAGAAATTACGAACAGTGAGTACAGACAGTATGTTCATTGGGTTAGAGATTCAATCGTTAGAATGCGTTTGGCTATTTCTGCTGATGAACTAGGTCAAAAAAATGATCCTAAAGGCAAATCTTCCAAAAATGGTAGTATTGCTGATTATGCATTTGTTGATGCTGATACTACAAATATGAGCGTGTATGATAAATACATGTATGATAATTATTTTAGTGTTGGTACTGGAGATGATCCATATGCTGGGAGAAAATTGAATAAGAAAGTTCAATTAAAATGGAGTTCTGGTCAATACCCTGATGAATATTACACAGAAGTAATGGATTCAATGTACATTCCTGCTGATGAAGCTTACAATGGGCAAAGAACAATCGATGTTGATAAATTGAAATTCAGATATTCTTGGATGGATATTCAGTCAGCTGCCAAAGAAAAAGCGGGTCAACGTAAAAAATACATCCGTAAAGAAGAAGTAAAAATTTATCCTGATACAACAGTTTGGATAAAAGATTTTGCTTACTCCTATAATGAGCCAATGCATAATGATTATTTTTGGCATCAAGCATATAGTGACTATCCTGTAGTAGGTGTAAATTGGAAACAAGCAAAAGCATTTTGCGCTTGGAGAACTTTATATCACAATGGCGCTAGAAAAAGTCGTAATATTGAAAACGTAAATGCTTACAGACTTCCAACGGAAGCTGAATGGGAATACGCTGCACGCGGTGGTATTGAGTCAGGAACTTATCCTTGGGGTGGCCCGTATGCAAAAAATGACAGAGGTTGTTTTATGGCAAACTTTAAACCAAACAGGGGGGATTATGCAGCTGATCAAGCATTGTACACTGTTGAAGCGCAATCTTACGAAGCAAATGATTATGGTTTATATAATATGGCAGGAAACGTGTCGGAATGGACAGATTCTTCTTATGATCCAGCGGCTTATGAATATTTGTCAACTATGAATCCAAATGTTTCTGATCAAAGTAACATGCGTAAAGTTTTAAGAGGAGGATCATGGAAAGACGTAGCATATTATCTTCAAGTGAGTACTCGTGACTTTGAATATGCAGATACAGCAAGAAGCTACATAGGCTTCCGTACAATTCAAGATTATATGGGTACAAACACCACAGGAAATTCAAAAAAATAAACAACCAAACTTTATATTTTAACTTAACTAAATTTTATTATTATGGCAATTTTAAGCAAACAAACGATGAATTTCGCTTACGGTATGGGAGCGGCAGTGGTAATTATTGGAGCATTATTTAAATTAATGCACTGGCCTGGAGCAAGTTTAATGCTTATAGTAGGTCTAGGAACAGAAGCTTTAATTTTTGGATTATCTGCTTTTGACACTCCTGATAAAGATTTAGACTGGGCATTGGTTTATCCAGAATTAGATGGTGGCGATGCTACTGATAGATCTAATAAGAAAGAAGTTGAAGAAGCTCAAGGTTTATTATCTCAAAAGCTTGATGTAATGTTAAAAGATGCTAGAATTGATGCTGAGTTAATGTCTAGTTTAGGAAATAGCATTAGAAATTTTGAAGGTGCTGCAAAAAGTATTTCACCAACAGTAGAAGCTATGGGTGCTCAACGCAAATATGCAGAAGAAATGTCAATGGCTGCTGCACAAATGGAATCTTTAAACAGTTTATATAAAGTGCAATTGGAAAGTGCTTCACGTAATGCACAAGCAAATAGTGAAATTGCTGATAATGCATCAAAATTAAAAGAACAAATGCAATCAATGACTTCGAACATTGCTTCGTTGAACACCGTTTATGGTGGTATGTTGTCTGCTATGAGTAACAAAGGATAATTAGTTTTTAACTAAAAATTTATTTTATTAACAAAACTAATTAAAGAAAAATGGCAGGAGGAAAATTAACCCCTAGACAAAAGATGATTAACCTGATGTATCTGGTTTTCATCGCGATGTTGGCTTTAAATATGTCAAAAGAAGTATTGTCTGCTTTTGGTATATTAAATAATAAAATTGTTGAATCAAATGGTATTGCAGATACTCGTAATCAATCATCATTCGAACAACTAGCACAAAAGGCTTCTGATCAACCTTTGCAATATGGCGAAAAGAAAGCTAAAGTTGAAAAGATTCGTGCTTTATGTAAAGATTTTGAAAGTTATTTAGAAAACACTAAATCTGAATTCACTAAGGAATTTCCAAAAAATATAGATGGTAATTTACCATTTGAAGCTATGGATAAAGGTGATATGGTTGATGAAAAGTGGTTTAGTGGTGATAAAGCATCTGCTAAAGGTCAAGAATTTTTAGATAAAATTTCTGGATTCGCTTCAAAACTAAAATCAATAGGCGGTAGTTCAATTGCTGCTTCTGAAATGACAAAAATCAACAAAAGATTTAGTACGGAACCTGTTGTTTCAAAAACTGCCGGAACTACTCTACCTTGGTTAGAATATAATTATAAAGGTTTCCCATTAATTGCTACTGTTACCAAATTGTCTCAACTTCAATCAGATATTAAGACTACAGAAAGTGATATAATCAACGGTATGTTTCAATCTGATTTAGTCGCTGCAGCTTCATTAACAGCTTATCAACCAATTGTTGTTCCAGATAAAACTGCATTTTTTCAAGGTGAAACTGTAACAGGAAAAGTTATTCTTGGTAAATTTGATCCTTCATTAGTGGCTAAGTCTGTAATCGTAAATGGTACAAGTGTTAAAGCTGAAGCTGGACAAGCTAAGTTTTCATTCAGTGCTGGTGCAGTTGGTGAAAAAGAAATTACAGGATCTTTCAATTTTGATGAAAATGGGAAAGTGGTTAGTTTGCCAATTAAAGGCAACTATGTTGTTGTTCCAAGACCAAATTCTGCAACTATTTCTGCTGATAAAATGAATGTTGTTTATCGTGGTGTTCCTAACCCAATGACAATATCTTTTGCAGGAGTTACTTCAGACAAGGTAAATGCATCTGCGGCAGGAATGTCTAGAGGAAGCAAACCTGGACAATATACTTTAAATGCTGGTTCTGGTAGTTCGGTTATGATTAATGTAACAGCAACTTTACCTGATGGTAAAAAAGTATCTGACAAAAAAGAATTCCGTATCAAAGGTTTACCTGCACCTACTGGAAAAATACGTGGTGAAGTAGCAGCAAAAGGAGCAAAATCT
>NZ_JANLVD010000119.1:0-3551 GCF_031363805.1 Flavobacterium sp.
TATTAAGAATTTATGTAGTTTTTATTATTTTTTTTGATTATTTAGACTAAATTATATACATAATTGGTATAATTTTCTGCGCTTTTACATCTATAACAATATTGGTTATTGTTTTTGTACCAATCTTCGAAAGTTTTTGAGCATCCCAACTTACCATCCAGAATATACCATCGTTATTTTCCTCTCTCCAAACTTTGGTGTAATTGTCTTTTAAATTAACTTTTCTACTTATTAAATAAGCTTCTACTTTTTCCCATGGATAATTTTCATAAGGTTTGTCGTAATCTACTTTTTTTGTAATCTCGCCTTTCTCGTTACTAAATACCCAAATTCCTTTTAAAAATCCACGAGGAAAGTTAATTCCCTCTCCAGCAAAAATGCCATTATTATGATATGACTCACTTAAAATAAAAACTTTATCTTTAAAATTTGTTTCTATCGTATATCCATCATCGCCTATTTTTGTTTGTTCAACTTTATTTCCACTTTTATCACTAAAACTCCACACCCCGCTTTCTTGATTTTTATTAAATAACGCTATGTCAAACTTTTTCATGATATATTTTTTTGTTATTAGTTTTTTTTCTGTTTTTTTATTTGTTTCATCTTTATCTTTTTGACCATTACAAGACATCATAATTAATAAAAATAGTAACAATAGCAGGATTTTTTTCATATTATTCAGGTTTTACTAATGAATGTTTTCTGATTAAATCCCATTGCCATTTCCAAATAGTGCGCCGAGTATCTGAATAATCCATAATATTTTCTGTCTGTTTGTATTTGAAGGTAAACTCACCAGAGGTATCGAAGGAATGATACAATCCTAAGCTATGTAAAAGTTCATGTACCAAACAAGTTGATTTTCTAGATGCAATATCAAAAACAACTGAATTGTCCGAATTGATATCATAAGCTTCGCCACCAGCGGGAGTGCCACTACTAACGCCTGATAGACCAAAAACGTAGATTATAAAGTGGTTGGGATATTTCTTTTTAAAATCATAATTTTTAAGCATATAGTTGTGTAACAAACTATGTCCTTTAGCATCTGTTCCATAAGTTATAAAACCAGTTTTAACCAATGTTTTATTGAAAGTTGCATCTTTTGATAAGTCTGCAAACTCTTCTACAACATTTGGTGTTATTAAAGCTTGTCGTAAATGTTTTTCTAATTTTGATTTTTCGCTTGTGATATCACCAATTTCGCCCTTAGGAGTACTGCGAACGTTCGTTCTAACTTTTACCAAAAGAACATTTAATTTTTTGCGGTCAATTTTTCCGTTTTTATGTACTTTAATTCTACCTACTAATTGACTATCGGCTAATACGTCAATAAATTTGTCTTGATTAAAAGTTTCAATACAAGTTATTTGTAAATAATCGGGCAATGTATGTTTGCCCTTGCTTTTTTTGCTAATTTCAGTATGATTTAGTTTAAACAATTTATCATCATATTTAAACTCAAATTTTTTTGGCGATTCTTTAATGTTCAATTTTAAACTCAATTTTGCCGTTTTTCCTTTGTAAAGAGACAGCCAAGGAATTATATAAAAATCTTTAGTAAAATTTACTTTCATAACAGTAAATTTTTGCATCAATTTTTTGTATTCTTTTTCATCGGCAACACTTGGAGTATCGTTTATTTTTTTACCAATAATTGTTTTGTACCACAAGTCCCCAGATAATCCAGTATCTGCCATTCTCATCCAGTCAAAACCAAACTCACCTGTCCAATTATTGTGTGGTCTAAATTCCACAACACATTTAGCAACAATTTCTGGTGCTGGAGGGCTTTTAGGCTTTCCAAAACTAACCCCTTTTTCTTCACCAGTTTGAATTATTTTATCTCCTGAATGAATTTCAATGTTATCATTACTGTAAACTTTATAATTACCACCAGTAATTTCTACCACATTACCTTTAACATATCTAACTCTACTCATAGTTTAAAAAAGTTTAGATTTCTCAGCAGCATTATTTTTTATTTCTTTTTTAGAGTGTTGTTCATGAGAACCTGTACTTTGAGAAGTAACTTTTCCCTCACTAATATGCGTTCGTTCTTGTTTTGTTTCAGAATGTACATCACCTTCAATATATTCAGTTAATTTACCTATAACATTCATCACACTATTTCCACCCACAAACACATTATGCATCATTCCAATAGAAGTAGATTTATCGACCCCTGCATTTTCAGAAATATTCACGCCAGCTGAAGTAGAAATGTTCATTCCTGCCGTAATGCTTATATTTTTTCCTGCATTTATTGTGAAATCATTCGGAGCATTGGCACTTATATTTCCTTTTCCATCCATCAGCCATGTATTGCCACTAGGGTCTTCAATAAACACGCTACCAATGGCGTCGTTCATTATAATTTTAGTTCCAGAACGGGTTTGTATTACTTTTTGATCGTTGCCTTCGGTATTGTATCCTGAACTTTCGTTGCCATTGTACATTGCACCCAATACAAACGGTTTTTCGGCATTGTTATTTTCAAATCCTACCAAAACTTCTTCGCCTATTTCTGGAATATAATACATTCCTTTCCCACCACCTGCGTGTGGGTTTGTCATTCGAATCCATGGCGTGTTGGCACTATTGTCTTTTTGCCACATCATTTGTACTTGCACCCTGCCCAAGCCTTTTGGATCATTGTTGTCTATGACTACCGCTGGTTGTGTGTCTGCCTGTGGAATTTGAAATACATTGCTGTATGGTGGCGACAAAATACTGTCTGGAACGGCTTCGAAAGTATTGAAGTAGCGACCAGAAATATCACAATTGTGTGTGATTTCGGTTACAATATAACTACCAAAATTTTGTTCTTTTACACCATCGGAAGCATTCCCTGTGGATGAAAATGAGGATTCTGTAATGACCAAAACATCGCCTATTCGAATGCCAGTTTCGTCACTTTCGCCTTTGGCAACCACCAAATTGGAAGTTTTAGACTGCAATTGTGTGGTCACTCTATTAACCAAATGATTTCTCGACATGCCTTCTTGCATTGGGTTACCATACAAGCTGGTAGCTGTGTTGGGATACATTTTTCTAGACGCATCATATACCGATTTTGTGTAACCTTGCGTTTGAAAATTGATTTCTTTTGAATTGGCTTTTTGAGTTTCGGCACTGCTTGGGTCGTAGCCCACATATTCAAAACCCAGTGGTTTGGCTTGTATGCCAATGCTTAGTTTGTGCAAACTGTGTCCGTACACCAAGTCGATATTTTTTGATTTTGGTCTGCCAAAAAAAGTTTGTTCACCATTATAATAAAACCATTCTCCTTTTTTCTGAGCCATTCTGGATAAAAAAGCAAAATCGCTTTCGCCATATTGAACGGTGTAAGGCAGTGAACTATCGTTTGAAAAGTCAATATTTGGTTTTAATTCTTGCTGCGGATAATTGGCTGACAACTCACGTACAATATCTGCAAAAGATTTGTCGCTAAACGATTTTGCATTGGGTGTGCCATCCATGACAATCGAAGGGCTGAAACCTTCAATTAGTATAATTCCTGAGGCTCCCGCACTACGTATCATTTC
>NZ_JANLVD010000225.1:0-7490 GCF_031363805.1 Flavobacterium sp.
CTACTACTAAGCCTTTTAATCCTGAACTGTTTTTCGTGTTTTCCATAATGTTTAAGTTAATGTTAATTAATATATAAGAACATTAAATATTATTAGGGAATAATAATTAATATAGATTAAAACGCAAAAAATTGAAAAGTATTATATGAAGAAACTTCAATTAACATAAATTTAATTAATAAAAAGGAAAATAATGAGTTGTCATAAAATTAACTCATGGAAAGAAAGCACAATTTCATATCCTTTTAGTTTGAAATATTCCTTTGGATTTTCTGTGGATAGCACCATAATAAAATCGCCACCCCAAGCACCCAAACTTTTAATCGTGCCATTAAAATCTGGAAATAAAACTTCTTTTACAGTCGGAATTTCCAAAACTTGACTTACCAAATTTTCATGGTTTTGAAGTTGAATTGCAAAATTTTCAAAATCTATTGCGGCTAAAACTTTATCTGTAATATGATTAATTTCTGGAATTATTTTATTTAGATTGTTTTTCTTTTGAAGGTAAGATTCAATTGCATTTCTGCTATTTTGTTTTTTATTTAAGTAAACAAAATAAATATTTTCTTTGAAATTATTATCAAATGATACTTTTCTAATAATAGGTTTTTGATTGATTAATTGATAAGTAATAGGCGTATTGTTTTGCGCACAAGCAATATCATAGCCACTGCCTCCAAAGCTTTCTTTAAGTAATCCAAACGCATCAACTTTGAGCCAAGTTGCAATATTGTTTATTAATGTGGATGAAGTGCCTAAACCCCAATTTTTTGGGAATGTGAGCTGTGTTGTAACTACATAACCATCAGATTTTTGAATAAAATCTGAATTCAGCTTATAAGCTTGATGAAGTATTTCTATTAAAGTATTTTTTACAGATTGATTTTCAAATTTTGTCTGATTAAGAATATTAGAAAATGTAATTGTTTCATCAAACCATAATGCGCCATCTGAATCATAGCTTTTCCAAGAAATTTGATTGTTTTGTGCGTTTTCAACCGTTAGGTTTTGACCTAATTTAGTGGGCAATGCAAAGGCTTTTGCGCCATCGAGCACCAAATATTCGCCTGTGATAAGTAGTTTTCCGTTGCTATAAAATGTTTGTTTCAATGGTTGATTTTTTTAGCCGCGATAGTAGTGGAAAGCCTTTTTTTGTGGTTTTGTACTTCGACAAGCTCAGCATGACAAAACCACAAAAAAAGCTTAAAACGAATAGCGGGAATGGCTTCAAATAAAATTATTTTTTTAAACTTTCAATATAATCAACGACTGCCGAATGGGAAACTTGATTTGTTTTGAAATGATTTTTTATTGCGGAACGTTCGGCATCGGTAACATTGAATTGGTTTATAATATTGTTCAAATGCATTTTCATGTGGCCTTCTTGAATTCCAGTGGTGGTCAGTGATCGCAAGGCAGCGAAATTTTGTGCCAATCCAGCAACAGCAACTATTTCCATTAACTGATGTGCCGACGGATTGCCGAGCATTTCTAAAGAAATTTTGACTAAAGGATGCAAGGAAGTTAAGCCGCCAACGGTTCCTAAAGCCAACGGAATTTCCATCCAAAACGTGAAAATATCATTTTCGACTTTGGCGTGCGATAGGCTAGAATATTTTCCTGTTCGAGATGCAAAGGCATGAACGCCAGCTTCTACGGCTCTAAAATCGTTTCCTGTGGCTAACACAACAGCATCGATTCCGTTCATGATTCCTTTATTGTGTGTCACGGCACGGAAAGGTTCAATTTCGGCAATTTTAACAGCCTGAACAAACTTTTGTGAAAATGCAAAAGGATCTGGAATATTTTTTTCTGCCAATTCTGCAACTTTGCAAGAAACCTCAACTCTAACTGTGCAATTTGGAACGTAATTTGACAAAATGCTCATGATTACTTCAATATTTTTCTCTTCGGAAGAAAATGATTCGTGTTTTTCCGCTTCGTTTTTTAATGTTTTCGCAAATTGTTCCAAACAAGAATTAATAAAATTGGCACCCATGGAATCTTTGGTTTCGAAGGTGGCGTGAAGTTGGTAGTAATTTTCTAATTCTGTGGTTTTATCTCGCAATTCAACATCCAGAATTCCACCGCCACGTTTTTGCATATTTTTAGTAATGCTTTCTGTTTCAGCAAAGAATTTTGATTTGATACCTTTAAAAAATTGGTTTAATTTCTGAGCATCGCCCTCGAAAATAAAATGCACCTGCCCTATTTTTTCAGAATTAAGCACTATGGCTTTGAATCCGCCGCGAGTCGACCAAAATTTAGCCGATTTTGATGCCGCCGCCACAACCGAGCTTTCCTCAATGACCATTGGAATGGTATGATTTTTTCCGTTTATTAAAAAATTGGGCGCTACACCTAATGGTAAATAAAAATTTGAAATGGTGTTTTCTATAAATTCATCATGGAGTTGTTGCAAATCCGTGTCTGAATTCCAATACTGTTTGATGGTTTGAATTGCTTCATTTGCATTAAAAAAGTGATTGGAAGCTATCCAGTTTATTTTTTCTTCTTTGGTTAATTTGGAGAATCCAGTAACTGATTTTGGCATATTTAGGGTAATATTTGACAAATAAAATTATAAAGATTCCATATATTTTATAAATTCGAAAATTTCAATACTTTTAAAATCTGAATTGATTCTGTAAACAATAGTATAGCCTTTGAATACATAATCTCTTATTAGTTCATTATTAAAATATATTGATTTTTTAAAATGATATGGAAATTTTAAATCTCTTTTTAGACAAACTATCAAATCTTTTTTAAATTTCTTAGCTGCCAGAGGTTTGTCTTTTGCAATATAAGTAACTTGTTCTTCCAATAAGATGTAAAAAGTTTCGGCAAAATTAATTTTCATATTTTGAAATTGTTTTGTCTAGCATAGCATCCAATTCATCTATATCATATAATTTGTTCTCACCCTTAATTAATTTTTCATAAGATTGCTGAACACGATTTTTTGTCGCCAAAAATTCTTTGTCTTCTTCAACAATATGCACTTCATCCGACTTAAAAGAATTCAGAAATTCCATTAATTTTTCTTTGATATTGGGTTGAAATTCAATTTTGATAGTTTCCATAATCATAAATATTTAAACAAAAATAGTAAATTTTAGAATGTTATTTTAGATTTTGTCTTTTAAAAATTCGCCTGTAGTTTGAAACTCACAGCCTTCTTTTTTAAGAAATTGGAGTAGTTTTTCGAAACGTTGCTCCATTTTTTCTCCATTGTTTCTTTTTAGATAAAATGGATATTTAGCACCATTATTCGCATTTGTGTAATTGGTAAATTCCCAAGGATGAAAATACAAATGGAGATAGCCATCTTTCTGAAGCACTTTTTTGCACAAATAAAAGAAAAACGACAAAGGAAAATTATGAAATGCTATCCAAAAAAGCGGAATCCTGTATTTTGGCGAAACCGATGCTGGAAATTGCAACAAATTATCTTCTTTATAAAATATTCTAGAAACATGTCGGTAATCATATCTTCCTGGTAAATAAGTTGGATTTATTGAAGCATTGTATTGATAACCTGCTTCTATTAAATCTTGGTTGGAAACGGGCGCCATTCTTGGCATTCTGAATCCAATTACTTTTTTTCCAGTGACTTTTTCGAGAATTTCCCTAGAAGTTTTTAAATCCTCGGTTTTATAGGTTGAATGATAATGATTGTGTGATGCTATTTCGTGAAATTCACTAATTTTTTTTATAATTTCCGACTTTGCAGTAGCATAAACGCCAGTACAATAAATGGTAGATTTGGCTTGAAATTTTTCTAACAAAGGTAAAAGTTTGCTCAAACCTTCAGTGGAAGTTGAAATTTGTTCTTCCATAGATGGTTTTCCACCATACTCGAAAGGCATATCAAACTCTTCTACATCAAAACTTAGTAAGGCAATTTTCATTTTTACAAATTTTCTTCTTGAATAATGTACAAAGGTCGCTCTTTATTTTGAATTAAAATTTTACCAATATAAATTCCCAAAACACCCATTATAATTAAATTTAATCCACCAAAAAAAGCAACTGAAATTAATACAGAACTCCAGCCACTCACTGAATTTCCACTCCAATAACTATAAATAACATAAGGAAGATACAAAAATGAGAGAAATGCAAAAATAAATCCTATGTATATGGCCATATACAATGGTTTTACGCTAAATGAAGTTATTCCGGCTAGAGCCAATGACATCATTTTTGAAAAAGTATATTTGCTTTTGCCGGCAAATCGTTTTTGTGCTTTGTAACTAATGGCGGCTTGTTTGAAACCAATCCAATGAATCATTCCTCTTAAAAAAACATCATGTTCTTTGCTGTTTTTTAATGCCTGAGCAACTTGCCTGTCAATTAATCTAAAATCGGCCTGACCTGGTTCGAGTTGCAAATCGCTAATTTTATTGAGGAGTTTGTAGAACCATTTGCTAGATTGCTTTTTAAACCATGATAAATCAGCATCTTCTTCTCGCAGTGTATTAACCATATTTACCTTTTGGTTTTGCCAAACAGCAATTAATTCAGGAATTAAGCTTGGTGAATGTTGCAAATCGCTATCCATCATAATTATAGCATCAGCATCAATGGAGTCAATACCTGCTTTTAATGCTACTTGTTGTCCGAAATTTCTAGAAAAAGAAATATATTTTACTGTATTGTCTTTTTTGGCAATCTCTCTAATTATTTCTATAGTATTGTCTTTGCTTCCATCGTTTACAAAACAAAAAGTAAAGTTATAAGGCAAATTATTTACCACTTCTTTTACAGATTGGTAAAAAACGTTTATACTTTCCCCTTCATTGTAAGCAGCGGTAAGTATACAAATAGTTATTCTTGAATTATCCATTTTGATGCACTTGTATTTTCGCCAAAATTAAACAATTGATAAACACACACAAACCAAACTACAATACACGGAAGTGCTTTTACAGAATAAAAAGTAAAAAAATCTCTTATTGTTGGCGGAAATAAATCTGTTGCTGTAAGTGACGTAATTATAATGACAAATATAAGTAAAATCCATGTCGATTTTTTGATTGGTAATGTTTGGCAAACAAACCAAATTGCCACTCCTGCCAAAGCTATTATATAAGTGGGAGATTCTGATGATGATGAAAAAATAACTATAAAAATTAATAACGAACCCAAATATTGCATTTGAAAAACTACATTCTTATACAATTTGAATTGTAAAAGCGGTAAAACCTGAAGCAAAAATCCTGGGATAATGAATAAAAGATTTGAAAAATTATTTATAAGTGTAACTCTTCTAAAAAGCCCCATGATAGAAACATCTTGACGATTGCCTACACCATTAATTATAGTCTGATTTGTCAAGTTTTTTTCTGTTATGCTTTTGTACCAATCAAAATAACTTTGCAGTATAAAATCTGGCGAACTTATAATCATTGGCAAGCAAAAAAGTAAAATACTCCAGACAAAAAGCCATAAAATATATTTGACTTTCTGTTTAGAAAAAACCCAAAATGCCAACCCAACTATGCCGTAAAGTTTAATAAATGTACCTAACAAAACAAATAAAGCTGCCCAAACAACCTTATCCTTTTTTACATAATACCAAGATAAAATAATCATGCCTGCCACAGCTGGATTGGTTTGAACGCTGTGGGAAGCCGTCATTAAATCAACTAAAGTCAAAAGCAACAATATCCATTTGGAATTATTATGAACAGGCAACACCATCAAGGCCTTGTACAAAACAAAAGCATTAAAAACTGTCCATAATGGAACACCAATATAATCTGGAAGCAAAGCAAATGGAGCAATGACTAACGAAAAAAGTGGCCCATAATGATTGGAATCAAAGTATTCTGCTGGATATAAATTATATAAATTTAGTTTATGGACTGTATGATGAAAAACGCCTTTAAAAATATCATAATTATTGGTAGAATGCTGTTTCCATTTTAAAAAACCAGCTATGGCAGGCAATAAAAACCAAAGCAACGAAATTGCAAACTTTTTTTCTTTTAATTTTTCAAACATCAATTGCGTTTTAGCTAATTTTAAATTCTTTGTAATAATAAGCTTAATTTTTTGAATGTGAAATAAATAATTTCTCATAGAAAAATATAAAACTTATCTGTTCGAAAGCTAAATTAACAATAAAAAAAGTGATTATATGCGATTTTTTCACTAAAATTGGCAAGTTTTTACAATTACTTAATATGAAAATCACTAAAAAAGCACTCGTTTTATTTTTACTTACTTCATTATCAGCAATAGCACAACAAAAACTTACTTTAGAAGAAATTTGGGGTGGCGCTTTCAGGACACAAGGAATGACAGAATTGACTTCTTTAAAGAACACAAATGAGTACACAGTCCTTGATTCTGATAGAACAACCAAATCATCACAAATAAACTTGTATGATTTCGCTACTTTAAATAAGATTTCTACTTTAATTGACACTAAAGATTTCAAACAATTGGAAGGAATAGATAGTTATACTTTCAGTAAAGACGAAAAGAAAATTTTGATTGCCATTAATTCAGATCAAATTTTCAGACATTCATTTGTAGCTGACTATTACATTTATGATATTACTACAAAATCATTAACAAAAATCGCTGATTATAAAATTCAAGAACCCACTTTTTCACCAGATGGTTCGAAAATTGCTTTCGCCAAAGGAAATAATTTGTTTGTTTACGAACTAGCTTCCAAAAAAACAACTCAAATTACATCTGACGGAAAGAAAAATGAAATCATTAACGGAATAACCGACTGGGTTTACGAAGAAGAATTTGCTTTTGTAAGGGCTTTTGACTGGAATACTTCATCGGATAAAATCGCTTTTATTCGTTTTGACGAAAGTCAGGTGCCTGAATTCTCTATGAATATTTATGGGAATGATTTGTATCCAGTGACCGATAAATTCAAGTATCCAAAAGCGGGAGAAAAAAATGCAGAAGTTTCATTACATATTTATGATATAAAATCTGCTTCAACCAAAAAGATTGATTTAAGTAAATACAATGATTTTTATATTGCAAGACTGGAATTTACTAATGAAGCCAATACTTTATCGGCACAAGTTTTAAACCGCCACCAAGATAATTTGGATTTACTTTTTGTTAATGCCAATTCGGGAGCGACAAAAGTAATTTTGAATGAAAAAGACAAAGCTTACGTTGACGTGACCGATAATTTAACTTTCTTAAAAGACAGTAGTTTTATTTGGACTTCAGAAAAAGATGGTTTCAACCATATTTATAATTATGATGCTACTGGAAAATTAAAAAATCAAATTACAAAAGGCAATTGGGAAGTAACCAATTATTATGGTTTTGATGAAAAAGCAAAAATAGTTTATTACCAATCGGTAGAAAACGGTTCAATAAATCGCGATGTATACAGTATTTCATTAGACGGAAAAAATAAAAAAAGATTAACCACACAAATTGGAACAAACGGAGCTACTTTTAGTCCTAACTTCCAATATTTTATCAATTCGTTT
>NZ_JANLVD010000258.1:0-3752 GCF_031363805.1 Flavobacterium sp.
AAATAAAACTGCGATTGTGAGGCTGCGTTTCCGCCCACTTCATAAAACATTCCGTAAGTTTTTTTGTCTCTATTCACAAAAGGTTGTTCTAGGATTTCATCCGCTTTTTTTACATGCTCATAAGTCAGTTTTTGAGCATCGCGCAACAATGAGTTTATGTTATTATTTACTGGTTTGTAATTGAGATAAACGGTAGCTTTTAAGTTTGGGTATTCAATATCAAAGTTGCAGTTTCCTTTGTCTACAACATTTCCTAGCGTATTATAATCAAAATTATAACCACAAGTTTTATCAAACATTTTATATTTAGGCTCTGGATATTCTAGACTTAAATAACTTTTGGGTTTTGGCAAAACATCATCTTTGCAACCAATAATTAAAGTTGAAATAAGAAAAAAACAAAAAAATTGAAAATATTTTGTGTACATATATAGGTATTAAAACGGCAAATCGTTTTCGAGATTAGAATTGAAAGTAGTTTTCTTCGGAGATTCTGGTTCCGGCTTTACATTTTCGGTTTCTTTTTTGGTGTTCAGAAAAGTAAACTCTGTTACTTGAATTTCGGTAGTGTATTTGGTGGTTCCGTCTTCAGCTTGCCATTGGCGAGATTTTATGCGGCCTTCCACATAAATTTTATCACCTTTGGACAAATATTTTTCGCAAATTTCTGCCGCTTTGTTGCGCACTACAACATTGTGCCATTCTGTTGATGTAATTTTTTCGTTGGTCGACTTGTTTATATAAACCTCATTGGTTGCCAATGGAAATCTACCAATACAATTTCCACCATCAAAATAATGCATTTTTATATCTTCGCCCAAATGACCAATTAGCATCACTTTATTTAACGTTCCACTCATTTTAATTTATTTTCAATAATTTCAAAGGTAACTATTTTAATCAAAACTTATTCCTCTCAATAAAATTGTGTAAAACTATAGGAAAAGGAAATTTATTTAAACTTTCAAAATCCAAACCATTTTCGAAAATTGTATTTTGCCTTATTTTCCAGAATTTGATATTCAAATGTTGGTGTGTGAGTTTGTGAACAATTGCATCAGATTCCAATAGTTTAATTTCGGAAATTTTATTTAATTTGATTTTTATTAATGATAAAATTTCTGCATTCGAAGTTTCCATTTCTGTTTCCACCACTGGAAATTCATATAAGTTGTGCCAAATTCCTTTTTCAGTTCTTTTGTTGATTCTTGTTTTATTTTGATTGTCAAAAATATATAAATAGTTTAAAAACCGATGCTTTACTTTCAATTTTTTAATTTTTACAGGAAGTTGATTCACTTTATTGGTTGCCAAAGCTGCGCAACTACTATTTAATGGACAAATACTGCAATTTGGATTTTTTGGTACACATTGCAAAGCACCAAACTCCATAATAGATTGATTGAATAACGCTGGATTTTTTGTAGAAATTACTTCAAAAGCCAAATCTGTAAATTCTTTTTTGGCTTTCGCCGATGCGATATCGGTTGAGACATTAAAATATCTTGCCAACACTCGATACACATTTCCATCGACGACAGGAACAACTTCATTGTAAGAAAAAGATGCAATTGCGGCAGCTGTGTATTCTCCAACACCTTTTAATTTTAATAAATCTTTATAATTGGCGGGAAAAATTCCGTTTAAATCTGTTGCAATATATTTCGCGGTGGCGTGCAAATTTCTAGCTCTAGAATAATAACCCAAGCCTTGCCATAGCTTTAAAACATATTCTTCACTGGCATTTGCCAAATCAAAAACAGTTGGAAATGCTTTTGTAAACGCTTGATAATAAGGCAATCCTTGAGCCACACGAGTTTGTTGCAGGATGATTTCTGACAACCAAATTTGATACGGATTTGTAGTCTGACGCCAAGGCAAATCTCGTTTATTTTCTAAATACCACGTTGCTAATATCTTACTAAAATTCATTGTAAATAATTGGTTAGCAAAAATAAATCTTTATATGATTAAATTTTAATCATTTATACATTAAATATTGTTTAAATAATTTATATATTTGCAACCTCAAAAATTTACACAAATTTAATTATATTTAAAATGACAAAAGCAGATATCGTAGCTAAAATTTCAGAGAAATTAGGACTAGAAAAAGGTGATGTACAAGCTACAGTGGAGACTTTTATGAACGAAGTAAAAATCTCATTAGAAACGGGTGATAATGTTTATTTAAGAGGTTTTGGAAGTTTTATAGTAAAAACTAGAGCTGAAAAAACTGGAAGAAACATTTCAAAAAACACAACAATCAAAATTCCTGCACACAACATTCCGGCATTTAAACCTGCAAAAATATTTGTAGAAGGTGTGAAAACAAACAACGAAACAAAGTAATTATTAACCATAAAAAAATAAGTTATGCCAAGTGGTAAAAAAAGAAAAAGACATAAGGTAGCAACGCACAAACGTAAGAAACGTGCAAGAGCTAACCGTCATAAAAAGAAAAAGTAGTTCTAAACTACTTTTTTTCTTTTTAAACGTTCATTGAAAATGAGATTTAAGATTGTTGATTAACGATGTGAGATTTAAGATTTTTTATTCTCAAATCTAAATTCTAAAATCTGAAATTTCTCCGGGTACAAAACCTGTAATGTTTAATCCATCCTTACACGAGGTTAATAGTTGACAGTTTCCAGTTGATAGTTTTTTCTAACAACCAACAACCAACAACCAACAACTAAATGTTCGGATAAAAATTTACACATGAATAAAGAATTGATTATTAGATCTAGTTCTGAAGCTGTAGATTTTGCCTTACTTAAAGATGGAAAATTAATTGAATTACACAAAGAAGAAGAAACAAGCAACTTTCAAGTAGGCGATATCTTTATCGCCAAAATAAGAAAACCAGTTGCTGGACTTAATGCTGCTTTTGTAAATGTAGGCTTCGAAAAAGATGCCTTTTTACATTATCACGACTTAGGACCTAACCTTGCTTCTCAACTGAAATTCATAAAACTTGTAACCACAGGTAAAATAAAAGATTTCTCCTTAAAAAGTTTCCAGTTTGAAAAAGAAATTGACAAAGATGGCGCCATTACAGATGTAATTGCTGCCAACCAAT
Organism: Flavobacterium sp.; assembly: GCF_031363805.1. Taxonomy (GTDB): domain Bacteria; phylum Bacteroidota; class Bacteroidia; order Flavobacteriales; family Flavobacteriaceae; genus Flavobacterium. The sequence continues at coordinate 3,083 of NZ_JANLVD010000258.1, forward strand.
CAATCCTTGTACAAGTTGTCAAAGAACCAATATCAACTAAAGGTCCAAGAATAAGCTCTGAGCTTTCCTTGGCAGGAAGATATATCGTACTAGTTCCATTTTCTGACCGAGTTTCTATTTCTCAAAAAATAGAATCCAAAGAAGAAAAAGACAGACTAAAACGCCTTGTACAATCAATCAAACCAAAAGGATTCGGTGTTATTGTTCGCACAGTAGCAGAAGGCAAAAAAGTGGCAGAAATAGACAAAGACTTGCAAAACTTGGTGGACAAATGGACATCAATGTGCAAAAAAATTCCAACCGCACAACATCCATCAAAAGTATTAGGCGAGCTCAACAGAGCATCATCAATATTACGAGATGTATTTAATGATACCTTTAGCGGAATTATTATTGACGATCTAGAACTTTACAACGAAACAAAAGAGTACATTCAACAAATTGCTCCAAGTAAAGAATCGATGGTCAAATTGTATCAGTCCAAAGAAACTCCTATTTTCGAAAAATACAGTATCGAAAGACAGATAAAAACCTCGTTTGGCAAAAGCGTATCCATGAGCAAAGGCGCCTATTTAATTATAGAACACACCGAAGCCATGCATGTTATCGATGTAAACAGCGGCAATCGATCCAACAAAGCAACCAATCAAGAAGATACCGCACTCGAAGT
>NZ_JANLVD010000272.1:0-2441 GCF_031363805.1 Flavobacterium sp.
ACAAACTGCCAATAATACAGTCATAATCACCAATGTTCTCAAAGCTTTATTGGCTTTTTCCATGGGTTCTATAGAAATACCGCTGGGTACTTTTTTGGAAAAATAAAACAAGGCTGCCGCAGCAATAAATAATAATCCCACACCTACATATAATATTACGACTTTATTTAATTCTAATAATTTTATTTGTTCATCCGTTACAGATTCGGCTGTTCCAAATAAAGCCAATGCTACGACAATTGGGCCAATGGTAGTTCCAAATGAATTGATTCCGCCACCCAAATTGACTCTACTGGTTCCTGTTTTTGGATCGCCCAGTGAAATGGCAAATGGGTTTGCTGCTGTTTGTTGCAACGAAAATCCTAAGGCGACTATAAACAATCCTACTAACATTCCTGCATAAACATTTGCTTCAACAGCAACTATCATGGCGGCAGCACCTAATGCGGAAAATAAAAGTCCGTACACAATACTTTTTTTGTAACCCCATTTTCCAACAATATCTTTGCCAGATAAATCCCCGAGTGCAAACAACAATAATGCGCCAATATAATAAGCGGTGTAAAATGCAAAGTCAACCAATTGTGACTGAAATTGATCCAAAGAAAAATAACTTTTACAAAAAGGAATAAAAATACTATTTCCAGCCGCTATAAATCCCCAGAAGAAAAAAACAGTTATTAAGGTGTAAAGTGCTGGATAGTTGGTTTTGTTGGTATCTGAAATCATAAAACGAAGTATTTAATGTGGTTTTGGATTCAAATATAGTAATAATGTTTAAATTTTCTTAAATTGATTAATAAAGCTTTCATTAGAGTTTAAAAATATTATTTTTGTTTAAAATTAATTCCAATGAAATGAGCCTACCCGAAGAATTCGTCAGAAAGCGAATTTTGATATGCGAATTACATATGACCAATTAAAAAACATTATATCCATATGAAATATTTCATAATCCTATTTTTAAGTTTATCATTATTGACTAGTTGTAATGATGGTGATTTGATTACAGAAACATTCAATTTTGAAACCAATACCAACGTTATTAAGTGCGACGCTTCCAATATATTTTATAAAATAAATGCGGCTGAAGCTTTAATTTTAAATACTCCCGAAGAAAATTTTCCAAATGTAGAAACTGTTGTCAATACCCCAAGAGTAGTTTCCATAGGAAATACAACTACAATATTTTATAGAAAATATAGCCAAACGGTTGCTGCGAATTCAATATGCAGCTCGCCAGCTCCAGCAACTCCTGTAGTTTTGGAAGAATGGAATATTACTGGTGGCACAATGCAAATAATTACAACTAAATTATTTGACACTAATGGTACGACTGTTGTAGCTTTTAACCATAATATTGTTTTGAAAAACGTGACTTTTGTGACCACAGGAAAACAAGTGGTTTACGATACTTATGCTTTTGGAAATTATAGAACTAATGTAGTTAAATTGCCTTTTGAATTCAGTTTATCTCAAACAATAAAATGTACCAACAACAATTTAATTTTCAGATACAATGCCAATGAGGTTTTGTTACTAGATTTGGATCAAACAATTTTTCCAAATGCTATCACAGTAGTTGGTAGTCCAAGAACACAATTGATAAATGCTACTAATAAAGTGGTTTATAGAACTTATAATGGTAGTTTGAACGGGAATTTTTTCTGTTCTTCCATTCCCCCAACTTCTCCATTATTAGTTGATGAATGGATTGGTCAAGATGGCGTTGCCAGCGTTTCTGGAATTATAAAAGTGGATACCGAAGCATTAACAAATCCAACCGCTTACAAACATACCATTACTTTGTTTAAAGTAACTTTTAAGAAAGGTTTTCAAACCTATACACCATTATTGGATAATTATGTTTTTGGCACATATATTACTACACCATAAATTATAAATTCTTTTTTTGGATAAAGTAAACTTCTGTTGCGCCTAGACCATATTTTTGATAATTGGCATCTTGAAATGAAATATTTTCATAGCGACCCAATAAAAAATCGAGTTCAGCTTTTAGAACGCCCTCGCCTACTCCATGTATAAAAACTACTTTCGGAATTCTGTTTCGCAAGGCAAAATCCATTTGACGTTTTACAGTTTCCGTTTGAATATTTAAAATATCGTAGTTGCTCATACCTCGTTTGTTTGGAACCAATTTTTCGATGTGCAGATCAATTTCAAGGACAAATTCATCCTTATTGGATTTTTTTTCTTTGACAAAACTTCTTGGTTTCGGAATTTCTTTTTGTTTGGCTATTTCAGAAAAATTGGTTTTGGCAATACTGTTTAATAATTCCCCCGAAGATTCAATTAATATTAGTTCTTTTTCTTCAAAATCAAGTTCAAAACCATCTTCCGTTTCAACCGTAATGGTTTTTCCATTTACTTTTAAAACTTTACCGTTTATAGCATCGTCAATAACAGAAATTTTATCTCCT
>NZ_JANLVD010000273.1:0-4571 GCF_031363805.1 Flavobacterium sp.
ATTTACCGTGATTCATATTCGTAATATTGATTTACGAAAATAATAATCATTTCAAATCGTCACGCTCAAAAATGATTCTTAAAATACAGATTTACAATAATTTCAAAGAACTTTTTTTATTTTTTAGTGGACACTAGTGAATTATCTTATAACTAAATTTAGAAATTAATTTTAAGCTATGAAAAAAATATTAGGATTGGATTTGGGAACTACTTCTATTGGTTGGTCTTTTATAAATGAAGCAGATAATGAGAATGAAACCTCATCTATTATAAATACTGGAGTTCGTATAGTTCCGCTTACTACAGATGAAGAAGCCGATTTCAAAAAAGGAAATACAATTTCTATAAATGCGGATAGAACTTTAAAACGTGGAGCAAGAAGAGGTTTGCAACGTTTTAAACAAAGGCGAAATGCTTTATTAGAAACTTTTACCAAAATAAAATTCATTTCTACCGATTTTGTTTATGCAGAAGCAGGTTCAGCCACCACTTTTTCTTCTTATCAATTAAGAGCAAAATCTGCCGTTGAAGCCGTTACCAAAGAAGAATTAGTTCAAGTTTTATTAATGCTAAATAAAAAACGCGGTTACAAAAGTAGTAGAAAAGCAAAAACTGCTGAAGAAGGCGATGCGATTGACGGAATGAAAATTGCCAAAGAAATTTTTGAAAACAATTTAACACCTGGACAATGGGTTTATAATTCACTATCAAAAGGCGGAAAATTTATCCCTGATTTTTATCGTTCCGATTTGCAAAAAGAGTTAGATAAAATTGTTCATTTCCAAAATCAATTTCATTCGGAACAAATAAATGATTATTTGTTAGAATCCATTCAAGGAAAATCGAGAAAGATAACATCCGATTATTTCACGAAAACATTAAAAATTGAACTTGCTGAAAATAAAGGGACTAGAGAAGAAACAAAATTGCAACATTACAAATGGAGAAATGATGCATTGGTAAATGAACTCGATTTGAAAGATTTGGCATTTATTATTACCGAAATCAACAATCAAATTAATCAATCCAGCGGTTATCTTGGAGCAATTAGCGACCGAAGCAAAGAATTGTATTTTAATCAAGAAACTGTGGGACAATTTCAATACAAACAACTACAAGAAAACGCACATACAAAACTAAAAAATCAAGTATTTTATCGTCAAGATTATGTTGATGAATTTGAAAAAATTTGGGAAACACAAACCAAGTTTCATCCCGAGTTAAATGAAAAATTAAAATCCGAAGTTCGAGATATTACTATTTTCTACCAAAGAAAATTAAAGTCTCAAAAACATTTAGTGAGTTTTTGTGAATTTGAAAAAGGACATAAAGCCATTCCAAAATCATCTCCTTTGTTTCAAGACTTTAGGATTTGGCAAAATTTAAATAGTATCATTGTCAAAAACGAAACCACAAAAGAAGTTTTTCTTTTAGCAGAAGAATTGAAGCAACAAATAGCAGAAGAATTACTATTTAAAGATAGTTTGACCGACATACAATTAATGGCTTTTTGCGAATTAAAAAAAGGAAGTCATTCGGTTAATTTTAAAAAAATTGAAGGAAACAGAACTAACAATTCAATTTTTAAAGCTTTTGAAAAAATATTAGATATTGAAGGTTATGAAATGGATTTTTCTCAAATGAACTTTTCTGACATAAAAGGAGCTGTAACTCCAATCTTTGAAAATTTAAGCATTAACACAGATATGTTAACTTTTGACCCAAAGATTCAAGGGAATGATTTTGACAAACAAGCTTATTATCAATTGTGGCATTTATTATATTCTGCCGAAGAAGATGACTTTTTGAAAAAAGGTTTGATGAGTAAATTTGGTTTCAAAGAAAATCATATTCCATTCCTATTGAATATAAATCTACAAGCCGACTACGGAAGTCTAAGTGCAAAAGCCATTAAAAAAGTATTGCCTCATTTGATGGATGGACATATTTATAACAAAGCTTGTACTTTGGTTGGTTATAATCATTCATCATCATTAACAACAGAACAAAATAATGAAAGAGTTCTAAAAGACTCCCTAGAATTGCTAAAGAAAAACAGTCTACGAAATCCTGTAGTTGAGAAAATCCTCAATCAAATGATTAATGTGATTAATGCTATTATGAATGACCCTGCAATGGGAAAACCTGATGAAATTCGGGTAGAATTAGCTCGTGAGTTGAAAAACAATAATGAGCAACGTAGCGATATGACTAAAGCAATTAACAAAAGTACTGCCGAACACGAGCAAATCAGGAAATTATTACATACTGAATTTGGAATTCATCGAGTAACTAGAAACGATATTATCAGATATAAGCTTTGGAAAGAAACAGATGGCGTTTCGTTGTATACTGGAAAACCAATAGAACCTTCAAAACTTTTTACCAAAGAATATGACATAGAACATATCATTCCTAAATCACGCTTATTTGACGATAGTTTTTCAAATAAAACTATTTGTGAACGCCAGTTAAACATTGATAAAAGTAACAAAACAGCTTACTCCTTTTTACAAGAAAAATTATCTCCCGAAGAATTTGACCAATTTGAAAAAAGAGTAAAAAGCTTATTTGGAAAAATTAGCCGAACCAAACAGAATAAACTGTTAATGGCGGATAATGAAATTCCTGAAGGATTTATTGAAAGACAATTAAGAGAGACACAATATATTGCCAAAAAAGCCAAAGAAATTTTATTGGAAGTTTCGAGAAACGTGACCGCAACAATTGGAAGCGTAACTGATAAATTGCGTGAAGATTGGGAATTGGTTGATGTAATGAAAGAACTGAATTGGAATAAATATGACAAATTAGGATTAACATTTGAAGAAAAAGGCAAAAATGGCGAGCGTTTATACAAAATTAAAGATTGGACAAAACGAAACGACCATCGTCATCACGCTATGGATGCAATAACGGTTGCTTTTACGAAACCCGTTTATATTCAATACTTAAACAATTTAAATGCAAAAAAACAAGGCGATAAAAAAGCAAATGCTATTTTAGGAATCGAAACCAAATATTTAGAAAAAGATAAAAATAATAAACTACGTTTCAAAAAACCGATGCCAAACTTTAGAGAAGAAGCAAAAAAACAATTGGAAAGTATTTTGATTTCCTATAAAGCTAAAAATAAAGTTGTCACTAAAAATAAGAATATCACTAAAAAAAGTGGTGGAACTAGTCAGAAAATTCAATTGACACCAAGAGGACAATTGCATAAAGAAACTGTATATGGAAAACTACAACAATATGCAACCAAAGAAGAAAAAGTAGGTGTTAGTTTTACGAAAGAACACATCCAGAAAGTCGCTAAAAAACAATATCGAGAAGCTCTTTTGAATCGACTGAAAGAAAATGATGATGATGCTAAAAAGGCTTTTACTGGCAAAAATGATTTGACTAAAAATCCAATATACTTAGATTTTGAAAAAACTGTTGCAGTACCGGTAAAGGTCAAAATAGTTTGGCTAGAAGATGATTATACTATTAGAAAAGACATTACACCCGATTTAAAAATTGAAAAAGTAATTGATGTTGGTTTAAAAATAATTCTTGAAAAACGATTAAAGGATTTTGGTAACGACCCTAAAAAAGCATTTGTAAACATTGACGAAAACCCAATTTGGCAAAACAAAGAAAAAGGAATTTCGATAAAACGTGTGAGTATTAGTGGAGTGAGTAATGCACAAGCTTTACACACCAAAAAAGACCATTTTGGCAATGAAATTTTAGACGAAAATAGCAACCCAATTCCAGTAGATTTTGTAAGTACAGGAAACAACCATCATGTAGCTATATATAGAGATCATAAGGGTAATTTACAAGACGAAGTAGTTTCTTTTTATGATGCTGTTGTTCGTAGGAACTTAGGCTTATCTATTATTAATAAAAAACACGAACAAGGTTGGGAATTTCTATTTTCTATGAAACAAAATGAGTTTTTTATATTTCCTTCTGAAGGATTTAGTCCAAAAGAATTTGACTTATGTAATCCTATAAATAAAGAATTAATAAGTAAGAATTTATTTAGAGTTCAAAAGTTTTCAAAAGTTGAATACGGGAATGCATCCGTTAGAGATTATGTGTTTAGACATCATTTAGAAACTACTCTAAATGACTCAAAAGAACTTAAAGATATAGCTTATAAATCTATAAAAAGCTTGCCATATTTTAAAGATATTGTAAAAGTCCGAATCAATCATTTAGGTCAAGTTGTTCAAATTGGAGAATATTAACTATGATAAAGCGAACTCTATTCTTCGGTAACCCAGCTTATTTGAGTACTAAAAATGAGCAAATTGTAATTTCCTACCCAGATAAAGAGCAAGAAACTAAAACCGTGGCTATCGAAGATATTGGCGTTATTGTTTTGGAAAACCAACAAATTACTATAACTAATGGTCTGCTAGAAAAACTAACTAATAATAACGTAGCATTAATCAATTGCGACCAATATCATTTACCAATTGGTTTGTTAATGCCTCTTAACGGACATTCAGAACAGAGCGAAAGGTTCAAGAACCAGATTAATGCTTCAATTCCGCTCAAAAAGAACTTGTGGCAACA
>NZ_JANLVD010000075.1:0-14955 GCF_031363805.1 Flavobacterium sp.
TGCCGATATCAATATTACAGCGGTTTACAAACTAGAAACCGCACCAATTGAGTTGTTGAACAACCAACTCGGAAACCTTTCTGAAGAACAAAAAAATACCTATAAACAAAAAATCCCTTTTGAAACAGAATTAAAAATGAAAGGCGAACTGTTGAAACCAGATATTAGTTTCGATGTGGTTTTACCTGAAGGAAATAATAGCGTTTCAGCAGAAATTATCACAACTACTCAGTCAAAGTTGGCACAATTGCGACAAGAACCAGAAGAATTGAATAAGCAAGTTTTTGCCTTGCTTCTGCTTAATAGATTTATTGGCGAAAACCCTTTTGCAAGTGAGTCTGGTGGCACTTCTGCTTCTTCATTGGCTAGGGAAAGTGCTAGTAAAATCCTATCGCAACAATTAAACAATCTGGCTGGCGACTTGATAAAAGGCGTTGAAGTAGATTTTAACTTGGATTCTTCTGAAGATTTTACAACTGGTCAAAAAGAAAATAGGACCGATTTGAATGTCGGATTATCCAAAAAATTGTTGAATGATCGATTGAAAGTCACTATTGGTAGTAGTTTCGGTTTAGAAGGACCAAAACGTGAAAATCAAGATACCAACAATATTGCTGGCGATATTTCTGCAGATTACCAACTGTCTAAAGATGGTCGATATAAAATTCGGGCGTACAGAAAAAATAGATTTCAAGTAGCGCTGCAAGGTCAGGTTATTGAAAGTGGCGTTGGTTTTATAATTACTATTGATTACGATAAGTTTCAAGAAATATTTCAGAAAAATAAGACCTTATGAAGTATTAGATTAAGTATTACAAAATAATAAATCCAGCCACTGATTCACAGATTTAAAAGTTTAAAATCAGTGAATCTGTGGTAAAAAAACATAATCATACGAATATTATTAATTTTAAAATGAAATACAAATTTATCATATTATCGATTTTTATCTTATTTGTTGCCTCTTGTAGCAATACAAAATTTTTGCCAGATGGCGAATATCTCTACATTGGTGGGAAAGTAAAAGTTGAAAATGAATCGATTTCAAAAAAAGAAAGAAAAGCATTGCAAGCAGAATTGGCAAAACTGATTCGTCCAAAACCCAACAAAAAAATATTAGGATTAAGACCTCGATTGTACATTTACAATCTGGTCGATACCGTAAAAAAAGAAAAAGGTTTCAAACATTGGCTCAAAAATAAAGTAGGCGAAGCTCCCGTGTTATTCAGTCAGGTCGATTTGGAATATAACAAAAGTGTCCTACAAAATTTTGTAGAAAACAATGGCTATTTTAATGCTGAAACTACTGCCGATTCAACAAGATTTGATAAGAAAGTAGAAGCCAATTATGTAGTCAATCCAAAACAACAATATAAAATCAAGTCGGTTCAATTTCCCACTGATAGCTCCGAAATTGGAAAAGCTGTAAGCAAAACACAACGCAGAACCTTACTCAAAATTGGTGAAGGTTATAGTCTCGACAAAATAAAAGAAGAACGAATTCGGATTGATACCAGAATAAAGGAAAAAGGCTTTTTCTATTTCAATTCCGATTATTTAAAAGTTCAAGTCGATAGTACTGTTGCAAAAAATGAAGTGGATTTAATTGTTAAAGTGAAAGATGAAGCACCAAAATTATCCAAAATACCTTATCGGATAAATAAAATTATTGTTTATCCAAATTATGCGATACAACAACAAGACACCATAGATTATAAAAGAGATTCTATAGTAAAATATAAAGATTTCACCATAATAGACAACGAAAAATTATTCAATCCTAGAATATTTGATCGAACATTATACTTTGAAAAAGGCGATTTATACAACAGAACAAACCATAATCTATCATTGAATAGATTGGTCAATTTGGGTACTTTTAAGTTTGTAAAAAACCAATTTAAAGTATCAGATACTATTGGAAATTACCTTGATGCTTATTATTATTTAACGCCAATGCCCAAAAAATCATTCCGCTTGGAAATTTTAGCCAAAACCAACTCTGCCAATTATACTGGAACTGAATTAAGCATCAATTGGAGTAATAGAAATACATTCAAAGGAGCTGAATTGCTAACTATTTCAGCTTTTGGAGGATTTGAAGTTCAAGTTTCAGGAGAAAACAATGGGTATAATGTCTATCGTTTTGGTGCAGAAGCCAACTTAATTTGGCCAAGAATTATTTCCCCTTTCAATTTTGTTTCTGCCAGCGGGTTTGTACCTAGAACCAAAGCCACACTCGGTTATGAATATTTAAGTAGAACCCAACTGTATTCACTACAAACATTAAAAGGTGCTTTTGGATATATTTGGAAAGAAAATGAACGCAAAGAACACCAGTTTAATGTGTCAGAAATAACTTTTGCCAGTCCGCAGAATGTTTCTCAACTGTATAAGGATCAAATAGCTACCAATCCTTCATTAAGTCGTGTTGTTGACAAACAATTAATTTTTGGCCCAACTTATTCTTACACCTACACCAATACGATGCAGAAAAAAAGAATAAATACTATTTTCTATAAAGGCGGATTGGATTTATCAGGAATTATTACAGGTTTGGTTACCGGTGCCAATGCAAAAAAAGGCGATACTGTTAATGTTTTAGGCATTCCATTTAGTCAATATATAAAGGTAAACAACGAATTCAAACACAATTATAAATTAGGGAAAGATTCACAAATAGCCAGTAGAATCATTGCTGGAGCTGGATTTTCGTTTGGAAACTCGGTCGAAATGCCATTCAGCAAACAATTCTTTATTGGCGGAACCAATAGTTTGCGAGCTTTCCGAGCACGATCTGTTGGTCCGGGAACTTACGATGGTTCGAAGGATGCTGGAACATTTTTACCAGACCAGTCGGGAGATGTTGTATTGGAAATGAATACTGAATACCGATTCAAAATTTACCGCTTTTTAAACGGTGCTTTTTTTGTCGATGCTGGAAATATATGGTTGCTAAATGAAAATGCTGCCAAACCAGGCTCAAAATTTACGAAAAATTTTATAGAAGAAATTGCTGTAGGAACAGGTTTCGGACTTCGTTTTGACTTTTCTTTTCTGGTACTCAGAACAGATTTGGCATTTCCACTTAAAAAACCATACTTACCACAAGGAAACCGATGGGTTGCAGATAAAATAAGTTTTGGAAACGGCGCGTGGCGAAGTGATAATTTGGTTTTTAATTTGGCAATTGGGTATCCTTTTTGATGATTTTAAAAATAAATTTACCTGTTCAAAACTGCTTTAAAAGGTTTAAAATGTTAGCCTAATAAAATTCGAGCCTCGCCTATCAAATTCATAGGCGAGCCTACAAAAAGTGCAGGCGAGGCTACAAAAATCATAGGCGAGCCTACCAAAATTGTAGGCGAACCTACTCAAAGTATAGGTGTGACTTTTGAATTTTTAGGCGTGCTTACAAATAAATAAAGCCAGCCCTACTCAAAAATGTAGGCTGGCTTTAAAGTTTAATAGGCGAGCTGTTTTTTAACTATTTATTTACAAAACAGGTTTGTCTACCTCAGGTTTTTTGTTTGCAAATCGACTATTGTATTCATCAACTTCTTTCATTGCCATGTCTAGTGAACCTTCATTGGCTCTTGATATTTGAAGATTTGAATTGTATCTGTCTACCAATGTCATAATATCTGTTGCGGCACCCAATTGAATTTCATCAACGGTTTCTAGCGCTTGCAAAACTGCCAAACGGTTTGCTTCCAACTCATCATAATAAGCTAGCAAGTTGCTTAACTCCTTTGGTTCATCAACTCTGCTTAAACTGTTTGGAAATTGATTTGCAATTCTGGAAAGCAATCTAGCATAGCCTTCTCTGCCCTCTGCCATCGATCGCGTACCAGTTTTTTCTTCATTTGTCAAATTAATTTTGAAAGGTAAAAATGTACCAATTGCGGTAGTAATTGCGGTAGTAAAACTAGTAAGTATACTACTTGCTGGAATCGAAGAAATAAATTTTCTCATTTGTTTTGTGTTTTTTTGTTAAACATGAAACGAAAATAAACATTTATAGCTTAAGAAAAATAACCATACAATAAAATTTAACAAATACAAAATAAATCACCAAATACTTCATAATATTTTTTTAACTTGCCCTCATTAAACTAAACTAAAAAATGGCATCAAAAGCAGTATTAGAAATTGAGGGGAAAAAGTACAATGTTCTAGAATTTAATTACAAACTACACCAAGAAGCAGGCAGAAATGGCTTTCCTTGTGGCAATGTGTCGGGGGGACACATTATCATGGTTATAGAATCAGACAAAAATATTGAAGCATTCGACTGGGCAAAAAGTGCCGATGTGCAAAAGGAAGGTACTGTAAGCTTTTATAACCATGACGGCATGAGCATATTCAAAAAGCTAGAGTTTCGAGAAGCCTATTGCTTCCTTTATAAAGAGGAATTTGATAGCAACGGAAAATTTGCTATGCGTCATACTATCGAAATATCACCTGGAAATGCAAATTATCAAGGTATCAATTTTACTAAAGATTGGAGCAAACCTCAAATTGATATAAAAAATGCAAGTACTTTTGAAGAAAAAGAGGAAGAAGAAAAAAAAGTAACTGTATTATTTGACGCTAATAATAGCGATGTAAAAAATGGAAAATTTGGTTTTGATAAATTTGATTCTGATTTTAAAAAAAATTATACTGGAAAAGATTTCACTAAATTTGAAAACGAATACAATCCAATACAAGTGAATGGCGATAAATATCTTCCTGTTTGGGTTAGTATGAGAAAAGGACAAACTATAACTTTGAATGTTGAGAATATAAAACGAAAAAACTACAAGTTATACAATGATATAAAATTTGAAGCCAACCCAGATTTTACATTTGAACCTGCCAATTTAAAAGATGTGAGTGAGATACAAATTACTTGTAACAATTCTGGAAGCCAAACCCAAATAAAACTGGAGGGCGATGGTGAAGTTGTTGGAGCAATAAACTTCTTTTATCCAGAGGTTAAGACAGTAAATTTAGACTGGCGTTTTGTTGAAATTACTGGTAAGCGAGAAGATGAGAACATAATTAATTCTAAAATTGATTTAGCAAAATTAAAAGAACTATTAAAAAAAGCATTTAATCCAATGTTAATAGATTTCAACATTGAAAATATCAATCCTAAAATTACTGATTTGACAAAAGAAAACTTAACTGGTGTGTTTGATAAAGTAGGTAAAATTGAATATATACCAATTAGCCGCAAACGATCGTTTGTTGCGTTTACAGAAAAAGTATCTCCTCCGTCAGCAACAAGTTTAACATTGTATCTTGTAAATCGTCATTGTATGGACAAAGCGAATGCATCAATTGAAGATGGATCTAAGAGCTTTGTAGGTGGTTTTTCAGAAACAAATTCTGGAATCGCTTACGGAATTTTAGTTGATGAAGAACCTGCAAAAATAATTCCCGAGGCTGTTGCACACGAAATTATGCACGCTCTAGGTCTTGAACATACTTTTGCTGAACAAAATTCTCATATCTTTAAAGGAAAAAGTACAGATAACTATATGGATTATTCAACCAGAAAAATATATACCTGGAAATGGCAATGGGAAATAGCAAGAAATAATAAACTCTTAAAATAGTTACTATGAAAAATATCATTTTAAAAACAACTTTATTATTTGTATCATTTTTAACCTTTGCTCAAAACAATGAGTCAAATTGTAATTATAATGATTCTATTTTTAAATTACTCCCAAGCGAGATGACATTTAACATAGAAAAATATAAAGTTGAATTACAAAAAGGTACAGAGAAAAAAATAATTATTAACAACGAAAATTATGAAAAATACTTTCGTGGTGACACTACCTCTATTCACTATGTACAATTAAATAAAATCTTAAAAATTAATAAAACAATAACTTATTATCCTAATGGCAAAATTGAAAGTTTTGACATATTCCATAATCCAGAAGAAGGTTTAGTTACTGGATTAAATAAAAGAATGTATTTTAATGTTGACGGTACAATAGAAGAAGAAAAAGATATAGATAAAGGATATAAAATATGTTACGATGAAGCAATAAACATAGTAAAAAAAATAGTTGGAGAAAAAAAAATAAAGAGGTACGAATTAAAATTTAGTGTTGGAAGAGTAGATTTGAATAAGTTTACTGAAAGCAATGCTGAATGGTATGTTGGTGTAAAAGGGAATGATGAATTTTATAATAGAAATAAAAAATCACACCTTATTACCTATGTTATAGATGGAATAACTGGGAAATTTATATCAAAAAGAATTAATAGAATTGTTCCATAGATTATAAAGTAATTACAATGAAAATAACATTTTAAGAACTGCTTCTTTTATGTTCTCATTTAGAAATATATTAAATTATGACAGTAGAAAGATTACAACAATTAATCCAAAAAGGACAATCAGTTCTACAAACACACGTTCCAAATGGTTCAAATGTAATTGGCTTCTCAACATTAAACGGAGGTCAATTTACTGCTTGGCAAACACAAGTAATAAGTTATTTACAATCGTACTTACCAGTTGATAATATATATCTATTATCTTTTAAAAAAAGCGTTTCAAAACCATATGTTAGTGACGTAAATAATGGAATTGGTATGCTGAATTCATTAATTGAGGATATTAATTTGGATTTATTATCAATCCAAAAAGAAGAAACGTTTAATCCAATCAATTTTCTACTAACAATTTTTGATAGATTTCACTTGGTTGTAAGACAACTTCGTTACAGACATGATAGTAGAGTAACTTTGGATGTGAATGATGAGTATGATGTTCAAAATTTACTCCACTCCTTGCTTACCCTTTACTTTGACGATATTAGACCAGAAGAATGGACTCCAAGCTATGCTGGTAAAAGCAATAGAATGGATTTTCTTCTAAAAGATTTTAAAATAGTTATAGAAGTTAAAAAGACTAGAGCAAATTTAAGAGGAAAGGAAGTTGGTTCTCAATTAATTGAAGATATAGCAAGATATAAAGAGCATAAAGATTGTGAAACTTTACTATGTTTTGTTTATGATCCTGAGGGTTTAGTCGGTAATCCAAGGGGGTTCGAAAATGATTTAAGCAATGATGATGGTGATTTAAGGGTTAGAGTATACGTGCGACCATAATATTAAGGTAGTATTACACAGTGAATTTTTAATTTATAATACCAAAACAATAATTAGAATAATATTGAAATTTAAATTAATTTGCAACTGTAACTTTGCAATAACTCTTTAGAAACAAAAACTTTTTTAAACTTCTCCCTTCCAGCTTCAAACTTCACGCTCCAAATTATTATATTTGCGCCATGGGAAAAAAAGTTACAGACAAAATCGTTTTTGATACGGTAAAAGTCCTTGATGCGGGTGCAAAAGGCGTTTCGGTGGCGAAAGCTCCAGATGGGAAAGTTATTTTTATAACCAATGTTGTGCCAGGCGATGTGGTCGATGTACAAACTTTCAAGAAGCGCAAGGCATACTATGAAGGGAAAGCCATCAATTTTCATGAATATTCCGAACATAGAACGGAACCCATTTGTCAACATTTTGGTGTTTGCGGCGGATGCAAATGGCAGAATATGAAATATTCGCAGCAATTGCATTACAAGCAAAACGAAGTTTATAATCATTTGAAACGTATCGGAAAAATTGAAATGCCAGAATTTGAACCTATTTTGGGATCAGAAAAACAATTTTTCTATAGAAATAAAATGGAATTTGGTTTCTCCAATGCACGTTGGATGACTGAAGCCGAAATAAAAAGCGATCAGGATTTCGACGATCGAAATGCTTTAGGATTTCATATTCCAAAAATGTGGGACAAGATTTTGGATATCACCAAATGTCATTTACAAGCAGATCCGTCGAATGCGATTCGTAACGAAATACGTCGTTTTGCCATAGAAAACAATTTGGAGTTTTTCAATCCTAGAAATCATGAAGGATTATTGAGAACTTTGATGATTCGTACCGCTTCTACTGGTGAAATTATGGTATTGATTCAGTTTTTTGAAGAAAATAAAAAACAAATAGAATTGATTATGAATCATTTGGCGGAAAATTTTCCTGAAATTACTTCATTACAATATGTAATTAATGGCAAACCAAATGACACTATTTACGATCAAAACGTAGTATTATTTAAAGGTCGCGATTATATTTTGGAAGAAATGGAAGGTTTAAAATTTAGCATCAATGCAAAATCCTTTTACCAGACCAATTCTGAACAAGCGTATGAATTGTATAAAATAACCAGAGATTTTGCAGGTTTAACTGGCAATGAATTGGTGTATGATTTATACACTGGTACTGGAACCATTGCACAATTTGTATCGAAACAAGCTCGAAAAGTAATTGGTGTAGAAGCAGTTCCAGAAGCTATTGCTGATGCTAAAGAAAATGCCAAACGCAACAACATTACCAATTGCGAATTTTATGTTGGTGATATGAAAAATGTGTTTAACGATGCTTTTATTGCAGAACATGGTCATCCAGATGTAATTATTACAGATCCGCCACGTGACGGAATGCATGCAGATGTTGTGAAACAAATATTGACCATAGGAGCTGATAAAGTAGTGTATGTGAGTTGCAATTCTGCAACACAAGCACGCGATTTGGCTTTGATGGACGATATGTACAAAGTGACCCGAATTCGTCCAGTAGACATGTTTCCTCAAACACATCATGTGGAAAATGTTGTACTTTTGGAAAGAAGGAAATAATATTAGATTTTAGATATTAGATTTTAGATATGAAAAAGTTGAAAATAATTATTGTTTCCATTTTAATTGCAAACTGCTTTTGGAGTTGCGAGAAGGATGATATTTGCGAGGCAGGAACTCCAACTACACCCAATTTGATTATTGAGTTTTATGATAATCTAAATGCAGGAACAAAAAAAGAAGTAACCAACTTGAATGTTGTGGCAGAAGGAAGCATTGCAATTTTAAAATTCAATGGCGTAAGCAAAATTCAAATTCCATTGAAAACGGGTATAGATTTGAGTCAGTTCAAATTTACTTTAAACGCCACAGATCCTGTAACATCAATAACAAACGAAGACATTCTAAATATCAATTACACTCGCGAGAACGTTTATATTTCAAGAGCTTGTGGTTTTAAAACTGTTTTTAAACTCAACGAATCTGGTGGTATTGTGCAAGCTACAGATCCAAATAAATGGATTAAAGAAATTATAATTCAGAAATATAACATTTTAAATGAAAATGAAATTCACGTTAAAATATTTTTTTAGTTTACTATTCTTATTTTTATCATTTGGACTATTCGCTCAGAATTCTCAGGATAAAAAACAAGAAAAAAAATCAGATTCTGTAGCTCCAAAAATAGAACGCTATGGATTAAGAGTTGGTATCGATATTTCGAAACTCGCGCAAACACTTTACGAAAAAAATTACAAAGGTTTTGAAATCGTGGGAGATTATCGTTTAACCAAAAGATTGTTTTTGGCTGGTGAAATTGGTTCAGAAAATAAAAATGTAATTGACAATACATTAAATTTTACAACAACTGGAACTTACTTCAAAGTAGGTTTTGATATTAATAATTATGAAAACTGGCTCGATATGGAAAATATAATCCATGTAGGTTTGCGTTACGGCGTGAGCTCTTTTAGTCAAAAATTGAACAGTTTTAAAATTTACAATACAGCAACCTATTTTCCTCAAACTCCCGAAATTATATCTGACACAAACTACAATGGTTTGTCAGCCCAATGGGCAGAAGTAGTGGTTGGTGTAAAAGTAGAAGTGTTGAATAATATTTATATAGGTTTCAGTGGTCGATTGAATTATTTGTTTTCGAATAAAAAACCTGAAAATTTCGATAATCTTTACATTCCAGGATTCAACAGAACTTATGATGGCAAGTTTGGTGTGGGCTGGAATTATACTATTTCATATTTCATTCCATTGTATAAAAGCAAAAAATAATTTTAGCTATCTTTTCCCTAATTCTATGATTTCCAAATCTTGAATTTTATTTTCATTGATAGTAAATCGAAGCATGGTTCTTATCACATGAAACCCGCTAATACCAGCTGCACCAGGATTCATGTGCAACAAATTTAATTTTTTATCAAATTGTACTTTTAATATATGTGAATGCCCACAAATAAAAAGTTTGGGTGGATTATTTTTTAATTCTTCTCTAATGTTTGGGTTATATTTATCTGGATAACCACCAATATGTGTTATCCAAACATCCACACCTTCACACATAAATCTGTTGTGCAAAGGAAAATCTGCTCTCGCTTTTGCATCGTCTATATTTCCAAAAACAGCACGCAAAGGTTTGTGTTTTTGTAAAATATCTGTCACTTCAATATTTCCAATATCGCCAGCATGCCAAACTTCATCAGCTAAATTCACATATTTTAAAATTGTATCATCAATATGACTATGCGTATCAGAAAGTAAAAGGATTTTTTTCAAAATAATATTTTTTAACAATATACAAAACTATGGGAAATATTTAAAATAGTATATTTGCAATCTATGAAAAAAGTATATTTAGACAATGCTGCCACTACTCAACTTCGCCCAGAAGTAGTTGCAGAAATGACAAAGGTTTTACTTGAAGATTTCGGAAATCCATCATCAACACATGCATTTGGTCGAAACTCCAAAAACTTGATTGAACTTTCAAGAAAAAGTATCGCAAAAAATTTACACTGTACCGCTCAAGAAATTATTTTTACTTCCTGCGGAACAGAAGCCAATAATTTTATCATTCAATCTTGTATTCGTGATTTGAAAATTGAACGCATCATTACTAGCAAAATAGAACACCATGCCGTATTGCACACTATTGAAATTCTTGAAAGACAATATGATTTTAAAGTCGATTTTGTAAATATTTTGCCTACAGGAGACATAGACATTGTTCACTTATCAGATTTGTTGTCTTCAAATCAAAAAACATTGGTAAGCTTGATGCATGTAAACAATGAAATTGGAACGGTTTTAAATTTGGATAGAATTTCAAAAATATGTAAACAGTACCATGCTTATTTTCATACAGATACTGTACAATCGGTTGGAAAAACAATCATAAATTTGCAAGAAACTCCTATTGATTTTCTAGTAGCCAGCGCACACAAGTTTCATGGACCAAAAGGAATTGGTTTTGCATTTATTCGAAAAGGAATCGTTTTGAATCCAATATTATTGGGTGGCGAACAAGAAAAAGGACTTCGTGCCGGAACAGAAAGTGTTCATAATATAGTAGGTTTGGCAAATGCATTGGACATTTCCTATTTGCATTTGGTGGAAGAACAAAAATACATTGCCAGTTTGAAACAATATTGTTTCAAAGAATTAATAAATACTTTCCCAGAAATTAAGATTAATGGTGAAAATAATATCGAAATTTCAAATTCCGACTATCATTTCAGTACATTTTATAATATTTTGAATGTCATTCTACCCTTGTCAGAAGAAAAAACGGCTATGTTATTATTTCATTTGGATATAAAAGGTATTGCTGTTTCACGCGGAAGCGCTTGTCAGTCAGGGAGCAGCAAACCATCGCACGTATTGGCAGAATTTTTAAATGAAGCTGATTTGAAAAAGCCAAGTTTACGAATTTCATTCAGCCATTATAACACCAAAGACGATATCGATTATTTAATCGATACTTTGAAATCCATATAAATACATAAAAAAAGCGAGACTAAAATCTCGCTTTTTTAATAAAATTGATTGAATTAATTAAATACATCTTTAATATTCTTACCCAATTCATCCATATCTCGATTGAAATCTTTTTTGAAAACATCCCAACCAGTTTGGTTGGCATCATAATTATTAATTCTAGATTTCAAATCTACATTTGATGCTTCCAATTTTTCGATTCTTGTTCTGTAAATACCATCAAAAGTTGAACTTGGCTTGTTCATTTTTACTTTAACTTGTTCAATTTGTTGTTCATTCGCTAATATTTTAGCTTCAGATTCGGCCTTAAAAACCTTCCAATCTGCTTCATTATCTTGTTGTTGATTTTTCAAATCTTCATTGGCTTCTGTTACATTTTCTTTTGCATTATCGACGTTTTGTCTAGCAGCTGCTTCCTTTTGAACTGCAGATTTACAAGATGTAAAAATAGATCCCGACATTAAAAGTGCTATTGCTAAAATTGAAATTGAATTTTTCATTTTGTTTATTTTAAAATTATTATACAAAGTTGATCATTCACAATTCAAAATAATTACACAATTTTTTAGAAAAGTTATAATTTTTGATTTTTATCCCATTAAAATATACTTTTGATTTCGATTTAACAATAATTTGGCACAATTCAAAAGGTCAAATATTATTTTTGCTTTTTAATATTTGATTATGATTTCTCCAAATAAGCTATTCATTTTGTTGCTATTATTAAATTTCCAAACTTTTTTCGGTCAGACAAAGCAGGAAAATCCAAAAATTAAAATTTCAGGTAAAATTATTGAAAAATCAAGTGCTTTACCATTGGAATATGCTACCATAACTTTTATTGGATTTAATTCAAACCAAGTAATTTCTGGTGGAATTTCAGACTCAAAAGGAAATTTTTCTATTGATATTCAGCCAGGAAAATACAATGTGAAATTTGAATTT
The DNA here is from genome assembly GCF_031363805.1 of Flavobacterium sp. Taxonomy (GTDB): domain Bacteria; phylum Bacteroidota; class Bacteroidia; order Flavobacteriales; family Flavobacteriaceae; genus Flavobacterium. Next base: position 12,618 of record NZ_JANLVD010000075.1, read on the forward strand.
ATTTCTTTCAAAACACTTGAAATGAAAGATAAATCATTAATCCAAAATACAAATTTAGGGACTATATATTTGGAAGATGAAGCCCAAAAATTGGATGCAGTTGAAATACGTGTAGAAAAAACATCAGTCGATATCAAACTCGACAAAAAAATATATAGTGTTGGTAAAGACATAATGGTTAAGGGTGGCACAGTAAGCGATGTTCTTGGTAACATTCCTTCTGTAGCGGTCGATGTTGAAGGAAATGTAAGCCTACGAGGAAACGAAAATGTTAGAATTTTAATTGATGGGAAACCTTCATCAGCAATTAACATCAATGATGCCTTAAAATTAATTCCTGCAGATGCTATAGACAAAGTTGAAGTCGTAACCAACCCATCTGCTCGTTATGATGCAGAAGGCGGTGGTGGTATTATAAATATTATTCTTAAAAAAGGAAAAAATCAAGGTTTAAACGGAACTTTTATTGTTTCTGCAGGAGAACCTAAAAACACAGGCGCTTCAGCTAATTTAAATTTTAAAAGTGAACAATTTAATTTATTTTCTACTTTAGGATATAATGATAGAACAAGTTTAGGGAAAACCTTAATTGACCAAGAAAATCTGGACGCATTTGGAAATTTGAAATCTCTTTTAAATGAAAGAAGAACTAATGATCGTGGTGCCGATGGCATAAATTTAAATTTTGGGATTGAATTGAATTTAGACAAATCGACATCTTGGACCAATGCTTTTAATTATCGTAAAAATAATGGAGAAAATACAGAAGAAGTAATTTATTATAATTTCAATCAAAACAGAGAATTTGTAAATTCCAATAGACGTGATAATAATTTGAATTCATCGGGTGAAAATGTTGAATATACTACAAGTTTAGTGAAAAAATTCAAAAAAGAAGGCCATAAAATAACTATGGATGGCTCATTCGCATTAAACAAAGAAAAAGAAAATGCAGCAATTGATGGGAAATTTATCGAATCTGGAAACTCAATTTCATCAGAAACCACTTTTAAATCAGAAAAACAAAATAGAAATTTAATTCAGGTTGATTACGTCTTGCCAATAAAAGAAAATATACAGGTGGAAGCTGGTTTTAGAGGCAATTACCTCAATTTTTTGGCGCAATATCAAGTTCAAGAAAAAAATCTTAATACAAATATTTTTTCAAATATTGATGCTTTTACTGGAAGTTTAGAATACATTGAAAACGTAAATGCCGTTTATGCACAATTTGGTTCCAAGATTAAAAAAATCTCATATCTTTTTGGATTGCGATACGAAAACTCAAATATCGAAGTTAATCAGGCTAAAATAAATGATTATCAAACCAAAAACTATGATAACTTTTTCCCAAGCGCATTCTTAACTTATGAGATTTCTGAAAATACAAACTTATCTTTAAACTATAGCAAAAGAATCACGCGTCCAAGAGATAGATTTATCAATCCTTTTTCATCCTATTCGAGCAACATCAACTTATTTGAAGGAAATCCTGATTTGAACCCTACTTTTAGCGATGTTTACGACATAGGCTTTTTGAAAAAATGGGAAAAACTAACCTTAAGTACTTCGGTATATTTTAATAAAACAAAAGATGCTTTTCAAGTAGTTCGATACCAACGTGGCGATTTACAAAACGGAATTCCAGTAGTCATCAATAAACCATTTAATTTATCAACAGATACTAGACTTGGATTTGAATTCAATTTAAATTACAGCCTGAAAAAATGGTGGAAATTAAATGGAAACTTTAATTTTTTTAATAATACAACAGATGGAGAATTTAAATTCACAAATACAGCTAATACAATAATAATTCAAAATTTTGATAATGTTTCGAGTTCTTGGACCTCAAGATTGACCTCAAAAATAAATTTACCATATAAAATTGATTGGCAAACCAACTTGGTTTACAATGCACCTTTAAAATATGCACAAGGCTTGAATTTAGGAGTTGGAAGCGCCAATTTAGCCTTTAGCAAAGATGTTTTGAAAGATATGGGAACCATTGCTTTTAATATAAGTGACCTATTTAATAGTCGTAAAATGATTCGCGATGTAAATCTTGCTACTTTAAATTCATATAGCGAAATGCAACGAAATGTGAGACAGTTTACACTTTCATTTACTTACAGATTCAATAAAAAGAAAACAGATAGAGAGACAAAACCAAAATCATCTGAAAATGGCGATAGTGAAAATATGGGATAATCTGATATATTATGTAACTAAAAAAGCACCTCAAAAAGGTGCTTTTCTTATATCAGACAAATAAAATTTATGCAGATTGCTGTTGTTTTTTGGCTCTCCATTCTTTAAACATTTCCCACAAAGCGCC
>NZ_JANLVD010000077.1:0-13712 GCF_031363805.1 Flavobacterium sp.
TTCCTTTACGATTGATACCAAATCGAATGGATCTGAATATAGTTTAAGTATTTACAACATTGATGGTAAGTTTATTACCTCAAAATTTGAAAAAACAACCGACAACTTGTTGCAAGTAAATATGGAACAATATGCTGAGGGAATTTATTTTGTAGTTCTGTTTGATAAAACAAACAGTAAATACAACTATTTAAAAATTATTAAAAAGTAAGTAAATCGAAATTTAATTAGCGTTCAAATTCATATAATTAAAATAAAAAACAGAATTAAAAATGTATTAATGTAATTACAATATTTAATTATGGTAAAACAAACTAAAGTCTTTTTAAACTTTTTAGTATTACTCACATCCACAGTTTTTTTCGGTCAAACATGGCAATCATCTATTGTTTATTTTGATGTCAATGGAAAGTTAGGATATGCTTTAGATGCAGAACAAAATCGTGTTATTGATTTTAGTGCCGCAGGATACAAAAATAATAATGAACAAATACCTAATATTAATACCATTATTACAACAATATTGCCATCAACAGGAGATAGAACTACAGAAATTAATGCTGCAATACAATCCGCAACTACTATCACTCCAAATGCAAATGGTTTTAGGGGAGTAATTTTATTAAAAAGCGGTAACTATGAAATTCAAGGCACATTAAAAATGAATGTTAGCGGTGTCATTTTGCGCGGTGAAGGAAGTGGACTTGACGGAACTGTGTTGACAGCAACAGGAAACACTCCAAACCAAAGAACTGTTATAAATGCTGGTGGTGGAACTAATGTGGCATGGAAGAAACAGGGTACATTGTCTACAAATATAACTACTGCTTTTGTAAAAGTAGGTTCATTTACTTTTAATGTTGCAAGTACTGCTGGGTTTGCAGTTGGCGATGCAATAATTATTTATCATCCTTCAACAGCCGCTTGGTTAACTGCCATCGATAATGGTGGCGTAGATACAGCTGCACCTTGGTCTGTTGGAAGTAAGGATATTCAAATGAATAAAATTATAAAGGCAATTAACGGAAATACAATTACAGTTGAATCGCCTGTGACCAATCATTTAAATGCTCTATTGTCTCAATCTTTTATTTATAAAGTAGATAAAGCAACCACAAAATCATTAATTGGGATAGAAAATCTAAAAATTGATATTCAAAATTGGACAAACGAATTGGTAGATGAAAATCATGCTTGGCAAGGCATAACTATGTTTGACATAGAAGATTCATGGGTTAAAAATGTAGTAGCATTACATTTCGGACAATCTGGTTTTAAATCTGGCACGGCAACTCGTGTAACTTTCGAAAACTGTCAAGCCCTTGTTCCAGTTGCGGGACTAACTGGTTCTAAGAGAGATAATTTTCAGGCGGATAAATTTTCTTCAAATATTTTATTTAAAAATTGTTTAGCTACCAAAGCCAGACATGCATTTGAAGTTACTGGCACCGCATCTGCCACCGGAATTGTGTTTACTAGGTGTACTTCTATTGATGCAACAAATCCAAGCGAAGGACACTACCATTGGTCAACAGGTATTTTGTTCGATTGTTTTAGAGATTATGGAAATCAAACCGATGTAGTTTTAGGATTGTATAACCGTGGCAGCTATGGAACAAATCATGGCTGGGCAGCAGCACATTCGGTTGCTTGGAACTGTGATTTAAGAAGAACAACCCAACCCAATGGAGATCTTATTTGCCAGAAACCTCCAACGGCACAAAATTTTGTAATTGGTGGTTTTGGTAGAATAAATTATGCAGCACCATTTCCGCAATATCCATTTGGTTATGTCGAAGGTTTTAACAACATTACCGCAAATCTAAATCCAGAATCTTTGTTTGATGCACAATTAAATGAACGCCTAGTTAATTTATCTATCAAAGATAATTCAGGAAACAATATTGCTGATTTAGAAATTCTTTTGTATCCAAATCCTGTTAGTAATGTTATTAAAATAAATTCAAAATCTGAAATAAAGCAAATTGAAGTTTACAATACTATTGGGCAATTATTACATCTAGAAAAATCAAATAATTTTAATGCAACCGTAGATTTTTCAAATTATTCAAACGGTAATTATTTCATTAAATTAAAAACAGAAAATGGACAGAAAAGTTATAAAATTATAAAAAAATAGTTTCTTTAGAATATTTTTAAATCATCAATAAATTAAAAATTATGAAACTTAAATCAATCATCGCTTTATTCTTATTTCAATTGGGTTTCTCGCAAGAAAAAACTTGCGGAACCGATTTGTACATGCAAAAAATGCAGAATGACCCAATTGCAAAACAAAAATACTTGGATTTGCAAAGTAGATTTGAAATTGAATTATTAAAACTTCAAAATCCGCAAAATAAATCTGCTAAAAATACCAACGCAACAATTATTATACCAGTAGCTGTTCATTTTCCTAGTGTTGCAACCAATTCGCCCGATAAAGCCTGTTTAAGACAATTGGCACAAAATCAAATTGATATTATCAATGCAGATTTCAACGCAACCAATTCCGACATTGCTTTGTGGACTCCAAATGCAAGTGCATTTTATCCAGGAACAAATGTTGGGATTCTAAATGTTCAATTTGTTCTAGCAACCAAAAATCATCCTGCAGGTACAGGACTTTCAAACGGTCAAGTTGCAGTAACCTTTGGAAGTAATTATTTAGCAAATTCAAATTATGATACACAATGGAGTAATTATTTGAATTTTGTTGTACGAAATTTAGGAGGTAGTACTGTAGGACTATCACCAATAGGCGGAAACCCAAGTGCTGGCGGAGCTGTATATATTACTAATTTTACTTTTGGTAGTGGGTCAGGTTGTTCTGGTTATCAGCCAACACCAGGCTATAATTTAGGTAGAACATTATCACACGAATTAGGTCACTTTTTCAACTTGTATCATACTTTTGGAAATGACCAATGCAATGACCAAAATACAGATTATGTAAATGATACGCCACAGTGCAGAGGTTTTGGTGGCTGTGCACTTGCGGGCGAAATTTTAGGTTGTATTTCAGGCGAAAAATCTCTAACTGTAAACTACATGGACTATACTCAAGATGCTTGTATGTACATGTTTACCGCAGGTCAGGTTACCAGAATCAGAGCCTATTACAATACAATTGCAAGCCAGTTTGCAACAAATGTGTTAAGTGAACAGGATTTTGAATTTAAAGATTTCTCATTGTATCCAAATCCAAATAACGGAAGTTTTAAAATATCATTCAGACCAGAAACCAACGAAGAAATTGAAATAATAGTTTACGACATAAGTGGAAGAAATATTTACAATAAAACATTTCAAAATTCAGAATCATTTGATCAAAATATTCAATTAGAAAAAGTACAAACTGGCGTTTATTTAATTTGCATTAAAAATGGAGAAAATAAAACCGTAAAAAGAATTGTTGTAGAATAACTAAAGATTAAAAAAAATAGGACAATTCAATAAACTTAATACCATAATATTTTAAAAAATTATCAAATTATGAAAAAAATATTACTATTCTCAATGTTACTGCTTTCAGTATTAAGTTCTTTAGGTCAAACCTCACCTTGGACGGTTATGACGCAAACTCAAGTTAATCAGCTGCCCGCTTTTAGTGCATCAGACAGGCCACGAATTGGCTACAAGGTTTTTACTTTAGACCTTTCTGTTTTAATCACTCAACTATCAATGGCACCAATGGATTCTGCCATAGATTCTAATGTGATTGTAAGCTTTCCAAATCCAGACGGCGGACTAGATAATTACAAAATCTTTGAAGTAGCTATCATGGAACAAGCTTTGGCAAATAATTATCCGAATATTAAATCCTATATCGGAAAAGGGATGAACGATAAAACACAATCCATCCGATTTAGTATTACACCACTTGGCTTCGATGCTGTCACTAATTCTGGCAAAGTGGGTTCGTTTTTAATAAAAAAATACCGCAGCGATTCGATTATTAACTATGTTGTTTACACATATTTGAAAGCAGCTCCAAACTCAACTTATTTTAGAAATTCAAATTCATTAGCAACAAACTCTGACTTTGTATGTGGCGTTACCGACGAAAAGGATAAATTAGATTACGATAAATTAAAAAAAATTCCAAAGTCGAGCCAAATAAATGCCGATGGAAAATTACGAGTTTTTAGACTAGCGGTGGCTACAACTGTCGAATTTTCTAATGTAATTGCTGCTCAAGCAGGAATGGGTGCAGGTACAGTAGCTCAGAAAAAAGGAGTTGTAATTGCATCATTGGCACATTTGATTACACGACTAAATGGTGATTGGGAAAGAGACTTATCGTTACGAATGATACTAGTAGCCAATCAAGAAGCCGTTATTTTTGTAGACTCTGATAATTTTACTAATGGTAATATGTCTACTTTAAGACAGGAATCGATCCAAATTACTCCAATTATTGGCAATGCTAATTTTGATATAGGACACGTGATGGGTACAGGTGGTGCAGGGGTTGCATGGCTCGGCGCAATTGCAGTTGATGACTGGAAAACTATGGGAGTAACAGAATATGACGGTCAACAAGGCATAAATAGCGACAAATTTAGTAATAATGTCGCTCACGAAATGGGGCATTTTTTAGGAGCGAATCACACCTATTCTAATAGTGACTGTCCGAATTTAAATAGTACCATTCAAATAGAACCTTACGCAGGTAATACCTATTTATCATATAATAGATTATGTGCCGGCTTAGCGTTAGATTCAGATGGATGGCAACCTCTTTCTGATCCATTTTATCATACGGCAACTATAGCTGAGATACAAAATGTTTTGGCTCGAACAACTAGTGGTACATTCATAACTATAAACAATGCGCCACCAGTTGTAAACGCTGGTGCAGATTACACTATTCCAAGAGATACTCCCTATGTTCTAAAAGCCACAGTTACTAATTCAAATTCAGATGGTTATACTTATTCTTGGGAAGGTTTAGATACAGGTGTACAGCCAGAAACTAGTGCAACAGCAACTTCTGGACCAAATTTTAAATTTAACCAACCATTAAATTCTCCAAATCGTTATATGCCTACGCTTGAAAAAGTTATTGCAGGAGAATTAAACACACGGACGGAACGCCTTTCGAGCGTATCTCGGGTACAAAATTTTGCTGTTACTGTGCGAGATAATGCTGTTATTCGAGGTTCAAATGTGAGACGCGACGATATGATACTAACAGTAAATGCTAATGCAGGACCATTTGCAGTTACATCGCAAAACACTACAGGCATAACGTGGGCGGGAAACTCTTCGCAAACCATTACTTGGAATGTAGCAGGAACGACATCTAATAATATCAACACTTCGTTGGTTAATATACTATTATCAACAGATAAAGGGTTAACATTTACAACAACATTGCTAGCAAATACGCCAAATGACGGTACGCAAATTATTACCATCCCAAACAACATTAATTCTATAAATTGCAGATTAATGGTTCAATCTGTTGGTAATTTATTTTACTCAGTTAATTCTACAAAATTTGCAATAGCATCGAATTTAGCAACAAATGATTTTGAATTCGAAAATTTTGATTTATTTCCAAATCCAAACAACGGAAGTTTCAAAATATCTTTTACACCTGAAACCAATGAAGATATTGAAATAATAGTTTACGATATAAGTGGAAGAAATATTTACAATAAAACATTTCAAAATTCTGGTGTGTTTGATCAAGAATTACAAATAAATACTATTTCAGCAGGTGTGTATTCAGTAACAATTCAAAATGGAGATAATAAAATGATTAAAAGAATTATTGTAGAGTAAAAAAATATTTACAGAAATTAAAAAAAATCAAGGAGAGTTATCAACAAATTAATAATCAAATTATGAAATTAAAATTAATCATCGCTTTACTCCTATTTCAATTAGGATTTTCTCAACAAAAAACTTGCGGAACCGATGCGCAAATCCAAAAAATTATGTCGGATCCAGTAGCAAAACAAAAATATTTGGATTTTCAAAAAAAATTTAATATTGAATTAGCAAAACTTCAAAATCCACAAAATGAAACGGCTAGAAGTACCAACGCAACAATTATTATTCCAGTGGCGTTCCATTTTCCCGAAATTGAGGCCAACTCACCAGACAGAGCATGCTTACAAGGAATGGCACAAAATCAAGTAGATATTTTAAACGATGCCTTTAATGCAACCAATTCAAATATTGGCTTATGGACTCCACAAGTACAAGCTTTCTATCCAGGAACTAATCTAGGTAATTTAAATGTACGTTTCGTAATTGCAAACAAAAATCATCCTGCCAATATGGGACTTTCAAATGGTCAGCAGGCCATAACATTTAGAAAAGCTTTTCTTAATACTCAAAATGGTGATCATAGAGACATTCGGTGGAAAGGCTATTTGAACATTGTTGTTAAAACTTTATGCTGTGATGGTACAACAGGTTATTATACAGGAGGCAATCCAGATGAAGGAAATTTGATAGTGCTACATAAAGATGCATTCGCTAGTGGCTCCGGATGTCCTGGCGGTTATGTGCCTTACCATGCATGGAGTAGAGGTCGAACTGCAGTTCACGAGGTAGCACATTACTTCAGTGTGCATCATACATGGGGAAAACAACCAGGTGCCAATGTGTGTGCACCATCTAACACCGATGAGGTTGCAGACACTCCACAATGCATTGGTACTGGCAACTATTGGCCTGAACCTGGGAGTGTTGCGGGTTGCGTACCAGGCGAAAAATCGTTAACAATGAATTATATGGACTATACATATGACGACACTAAATTTATGTTCACAGCAGGGCAAGTCGTTAGAATGAAAGCCTATTACAACGCAGTTGCCAATCAATTTAATACAAATGTTTTAAGTAGTGAAGATTTTGAATTCAAAGATTTCTCATTGTATCCAAATCCAAATAATGGAAGTTTCAAAATATCGTTTACACCAGAAAGCAACGAAGAAATTGAAATAGTAGTTTACGATATAAGTGGAAGAAATATTTACAATAAAACATTTCAAAATTCTGGAGTGTTTGATCAGGAATTACAATTAAATACCATATCATCAGGTTCCTATATTGTAACTATTGAAAATGGAGAAAATAAAACTGCTAAAAGAATTATAGTAGAATAATTTAAAATAAAGAAACATCGAAAATCAAGAAGCGTTCATAAAACATGACGCACATTTCTTGAAACGATAAAGGTATTATTGCTAACTCAAAGTAATAATTTATAATAGTTTTGTTTTGTTATTTAAAGCCGTTCAAAATTTTTGAGCGGCTTTTTATTTGCTTTTTTTGAGAATTTCGATCCATCGCAACTGGCTTTTAATGTTTTCGATTTTTAAAAGTTGTTTGGTTTGATTTGCTAACCCATACTTTTCGATTCCTGTTGTGGCGAGTCGCAGAAATAGTTGACTTTATACTGGTTGCTAGTTTGCAAATGGTTTGCCAATAGGTAAAGTTGTATATTTTGATTGTATTTTTTCTGAATTTTATCAAGCAATTGTTGTTCATTTATTTCTTGGAATTCTAATTCTTTAATTTGTATTTTATCGAGTGCTTTTAATTCTTGACTATTTTGAATTTCTTTTTCAGCATTACCATTTTTTTGCTCCAAAAAAAGTAGCATTTCTGTGAGTTTTGCATGAGCATCTGCAGATAAATCACGTCTTCCAGTTTCGTACATAGCAAGTTGGCTTAATGGTATTTTGAGATACTGCGCTAAATTTTCTTGAGATAGTCCAAGTTTATCTCTGAGTAGTTGTGATAGTCTCATTTGTGATATTTTTTTTAAAATAAATAATTTAATCACAAAGTTGTGATATTTTTTTATAAAATAAAAATATTATCACAATATTTTTTAAGTTAATAGCTCGTTTTATTGAGAATTAAGTTTTAAAAATTTTGACAGAATTTTTATCTTTGTTTTAATTTAATTCACATTACGAATTAGAAATCTGGATTTAAAATTCTACGAAAAATGGCAGTATAAATTAAATAATGTCGTTTATTAGGAATTTATGTCGTTTATCAGCAATAGATTTTTTTAGATTTTAATAATTTTATCACCATTAGAGATATGGTTTTATGCTTTGGATGTAATTACTTTTTACGATTTTTCATATTGTGCATTGTGTATGCGTTTCTTCTGGTTGTAGACAAGTTTAAACTGACATTTTTCTAGTTGACTTTTTTTCTCAAAAAAATATGAATTTTTCAGTTAACATATTAAATTGCACCAACGGGTTAACTTTATCTAAAATAAAACATTATGAAATTTAATCTACTTTTTATCTTATTGATTTTTCAATTAAGTTTTTCTCAACAAAGAACTTGTAAAGCAAATTTGCAAACGCAAAAAATGATGAACAATCCCATTGCAAAACAAAAATATATAGATTTGCAACAAAAATTTGAAGTTGAATTGTCAAAACTCCAAAATCAACAAAATAAATCGGCTAGAAATACCAATGTAACAATTGTGATTCCTGTAGCTGTTCACTTTCCTAATGTTGCAACAAATTCAACAGACAAAGCGTGTTTAAGACAATTGGTACAGAATCAAATTGATATTTTGAATGCAGATTTTAATGCAACCAATTCAGATATTTCTTTGTGGACGCCAACTGTAAGTGCTATTTATCCTGGAACCAATATTGGCAGCTTAAATGTCCAATTTGTACTCGCAACACAAAATCATCCAGCAGGTACTGGACTCGCAAACGGTCAAAAAGCAGTTACATTTGGAACAAATTTTCTGGCAAATGCAGATAATGATAATCAATGGATAGGTTACATAAACATCGTGGTAAGAGAGGCTGGTGCGCTTGGATATTCTCCTTTGGGTGGCTCGCCAAATGATGGTGCAACTGTGGTAATAAATTATGATGCTTTTGGTAGTGGCAACGGTTGTGCAGGTTATGCACCCAGCGGATCCTATAATTTGGGAAGAACCCTGGCTCATGAGCTAGGACATTTTTTTAATTTGGATCATACCTTTGGAACAGATCAGTGCTTGCCTTCAAATACTGATGAAGTTATTGATACTCCGCAATGTAAAGGATCAGGTGGATGTCCAGAAATTGGAAGTGTAGCTGGCTGCGTAGCTGGCGAAAAATCTCTGACTATGAATTATATGGATTACACAGACGATGCTTGTATGTATATGTTTACCGCTGGTCAAGCCACCAGAATGAGAGCTTATTATAATGCAATATCTAGTCAGTTATTTACCAACGTTTTAAGCAATGATAGCTTTCAATTTAAAGATTTTGCTCTATTCCCAAATCCAAATAATGGAAGTTTTAAAATATCATTTAAACCAGAAACAATCGGCGAAATTGAAATAATAGTGTACGATATGAGTGGAAGAAATGTTTACAATAAATCATTTCAATATTCGGAAATGTTTGATCAGGAATTACAAATAAATACTCTTTCTTCGGGTGTGTATTTTGTCAATATTCAAAACGGTGCAAAAAAAATAATTAAAAGAATTATAGTAGAATAACTAGAAGTATTACAATTGGCAAAAAAGTTAAAAACTTGGGGAAAATTCAAAAACTTAATGCAATAAATTAAATTATAAACAGATTAAAAAAATTATGAAAAAATTAATATTAGTAATCATAACACTTTGCTTTGCTATGAGTTATGGTCAATCAAAAGAAACATTTAAAAATACAGATTTGTACAAAAATGCACCAGATTGGGCAAAATTGATGTACTCAGAAAATCCAAACGTACACGAAGTTGATGAATTGTACTACAAATATTTTCAAACCAATACTTATAAAAAATCAAATTACACACAGTATTACAAGCTTTGGCGAAGAACCGTAGACGTTTACTTGAATAATGAGGGAAATATTGACATGTCAAAAAAAGCCAAGCAATCTGTTACTATAAATAAATTGCGAAACGATACACAACTAAAAAGATTAGCTGGAGGCAACTGGACAGCTTTGGGGCCGTTCAAAAACCCAGTACCTGGCACTCTTACACCAAGTGGCGGTCAGGCAAACGTAGTTTCGCTTGCACGATGTGAAGGTTCCCCTCTAGTAATGTATTGTGGCACAGAACCCGGGGAAGTTTACAGAACTGACGATGGCGGAAATAATTGGGTAAACGCATCTAAAACATTGGTTACTGCTGGTACACCAGATTATGTTACAGCAAATGTAGCGGTTTTTGCATTGGCGGTACATCCTACAAATCCGAATATTGTTTATGCAGGCTCTGGAACTCAAGTTTTTAAAACTACCGATGGTGGCAATAATTGGTTTGTAGTTTTAGATACTAAAATACTATGGGGTGTAATTTTAATCAATCCAGCCGAGTTATATATAAGCATTGAAAATCCTGAATTAGTTTTAGTAGCAGGAAGAGAAGGAATTCATAGAACTGAGGATGGTGGTGCAACTTGGATCAAAGTATTAGATTATGAGTGTTATGATATTAAAGCCAAACCAAATAATTCAAATGTATTGTACACAATAAGAAAAAATGAAATAACAAATACACATGAGTTTCTTACATCTACAAATGCAGGTTTAACTTGGACGCCACAAACAAATGGTTGGTACACGTCTACAAATGCTGCCCGATCTGTTACGGGTGCCCGTCTTGCTGTGACACCCGCAGACAGCAATCGAATTTATGCATATTTAGTAGGCGACTCCAAACCAGGTGACAAAAATTTTATTGGTATTTATAAAAGTACCGACGGCGGTGTTAGTTGGATAAATACGATGGGGTATGATGGCGGACCATATCCTGCAGACGATCCAAATAATGTAACTGATCATGTTCATCCAATTCATCCAAATTTAATAGGTACAACAGTCATGGGCAGTGGTTATAGTAATATAAGTGGAAATATCACTATAATGGCATCAAACACTAATGCTGACCATATTTTAGTTGGCGGAATTGGAATCTATCGAAGCACCGATGCGGGACAAACTTTCACATGTAAATATAATTATGAATGTTCTTCTGGCCCAGAAATTTTGCCATTATTTCATGTAGATTCGCAGGATTATAGAGCTTTTGGCAATGAATATTGGGCAACTACCGATGGCGGTATCTTTAAATCGAACGATTTTTTTGATAAAAATTCAGAATTTAAAATGGATGGTGTTAGAGGAGTCGATTTTTGGGGATTTGGATCTGGTTGGAATAGAGATATTTTAATTGGTGGCACCTATCATAATGGCGTAGATGCCTATGCAGAAGGTTATCCTGCAGGAACATTTTTAAATTTAATTGGTGGGGAACCAGCAACTGGTTATGTCAGTCCAAGTAACGAATCACGCGTTTTTTCAACTAATTTGGGTAGCCAGTATTTACCACAAACAATCTCAGGCCTAGTTAAACAAGCTCCTGGTGATCCGCTGCTTTTCCAGACAAACGAATCACCATGGTTTGCAGAATCATCAGAAATGGAGTTTCACCCAAGTTGTTTTAATCATATTTATAAGGGTTATGAAAATAAACTTTTTAAAAGTACAGATGGAGGCGTAAATTATACAGTTAAATATACTGCTGATCCAACCACTAGGGTTTTAGGAATAGAAACATCTAGACGCAACACCAATACTATGTATGTAGTTGTAAGACCACCATTTCCACAAAGTTGTTATATAGTAAAAACAACAGACGACTGGGCAACAAATGTCAAAATTACTTTGCCAGGAATAAAAAACAATAAGTCTATAATTAGTCTAGATCCAGAAAACGATCAAATAATTTGGCTTGCCTATCCAAATGGTGGAGAAAACAATTTAGTTTATAAATCTACAGATGGTTGCGCAACTTGGACTAATCAAACTACAAGTAAATTAGATGGTCAAACGCTTAGATCTATTGTAACTATTGGTGGCACAGATGGCGGTGTATATGTTGGAACAAACCTAACTTGCTATTACAAAAATAATGCAATGACAGACTGGATTATTTTTAACGGAAATTTACCAACAGTTACAAATACAAATGCGCTTCGTCCTTTTTACAGAGACGGAAAATTAAGAATGGCAACTTACGGAAAAGGCATTTGGGAGACCCAGTTATACGAGCAACCAACCAGACCAGTTGCAAAAATAATGGTAGATAAATTAAGTGCTGGTACATCTTGTGCTTCTCTTTTTAATTTTGACGATTATTCTATGCTAAATCATACCAATGCAACTTGGGAATGGACATTTCAAGACGGAAACATCAGCACCTCATCAAAACGCAACCCACAAGTTAGTTTCAATACTGTTGGCGATCATTTAGTAACACTTAAAGTAACAAATGCCAATGGTGTTTCATCTACAGATACATTAACTGTAACTACAACTGCAAGTCCAAATTCAATTAGTACAACTCTAAATCAAAATTTTGAAGTAAATCTATTGCCACAAAATTGGTCTCAGGAAACCAATGGAAATTATAATTGGACTATTAATAATACAGTAGGTGGTTTTGGGCAAAGTACCAACTGCATGTTTGTTAGCAATTTTACTACGGACAAACGTGGCCTCTATGCAGATATGATAGCACGTGTAAACATGTCTACAATTGGTGCTGCAAATGCAATTCTCACCTTTGATGTGGCTTATTCATTTTATTCAACCGAGTACCAAGATGCCCTGCAAGTGCTTGTTTCGGGAGATTGCGGTGCAAATATTACAACATTATATAATAAAGCTGGTCAAGAATTGGCTACTGCGCCATCAACACAAAATTATTTTGTACCCACAGCAACACAATGGCGTACAGAATCTATAAATTTATCTGCCTATGTTGGCTCTCCAGATGTTAATATAAAATTCAGAAATATTAACCAATATGCTCAGGCATTATATATTGATAATATTAAACTAAATGGCGCTCCATTAAATAAGAATCAATTTAATTCAAATAGCCCAATTGTTTATCCAAACCCAATAACTAGCAATGGTTCTGTTATTGTGAAAGGAAATGAAAACAGCAAAATTAAATTCAATTTATTTAGTATAGATGGAAAATTAATAGACACTGTTTTTACAAATTTTAATACACCAATTCCACTTAGTAGTTATAATTTAAAAGGAGGAACATTCTTGTATAAAATAATTTCAGAAGATAAAATACAAAATGGGAAACTCATTGTTTCGGATGGGAAATAGCGCATTGATAAAAATAGCTTTCTGATAATAACTTTTTTATACTAAGTGAAAAGATATTAAAGTATTGTTACTGCTAAAGCTAATAATTAATAATTGTTTATTTTGTTGTTTAAAGCCGCATCAACTTTTGAGCGGCTTTTTTGTTTTAAATAAAATTATATGTAGAATCATTTCTTCGTCACTCCGAGTGATTTTTGAAGTTTGTTGTAATTTTGAAGTAATGGTATGTTTCCCGCTTTAATCCCGATAGATCGGGAGAATCGAGAAGCGATTTTGCATACTTCTCGATACAATTTTGGCAATGTACTTTTACGCATTGTTCCTATTCGTTTCGCCAATCCCGATAGCTATCGGGACGAAGTGACGAACATGGATCGTAATCCGAAAGTTCGATATGACAAAAACTCCCCCGTCACTTCAAGTGGTTTTTAAAGTTTATAATAATTTTGAAGTAATGGAATGTTTCCCACTTTAATCCCGATAGATATCGGGAGAATCGAGAAGCGTTTTAAACTTCTCGATACGTTTTGACTTATCAAGATATGCTTTGAATACAACATT
>NZ_JANLVD010000087.1:0-1693 GCF_031363805.1 Flavobacterium sp.
ATTAATAATTTTGGTTGGTGCAAAATGGTGACAATAAATTGTATTTTTTGTGCCATTCCTTTAGAAAGTTCTTGAATTTTTTTGTTCCACCAGCCTTCAATTTCAAATTTTTCAAACCAATATTTAAGCTGTTTTTGCGCATCGGCTTTAGACATACCTTTTAATTGTGCCAAATACAAACATTGTTCACCAACTTTCATTGTTTTATATAAACCACGCTCTTCAGGCATATATCCTATATATTGCACATCATTTGGAGAAAGTTTTTTACCATCTAATAAAACCTCTCCAGAATCTGGCATGGTTATTTGATTGATAATTCTAATTAATGTGGTTTTTCCAGCACCATTTGGACCCAAAAGTCCATAAATACTGCCATTTGGAACTTGCAACGATATACTATTTAAAGCTGTATAATCGCCGTATTGTTTAACTACATTTTTGACTTCAAGAATATTACTCATTATTAAATGTTGTTGAATTTAAAGAAAATAACTTTACAAACTATAAGTAGAAATATGCTGATTTATGTTACAAAAAACCCACCCTAATTTGCATTAGGATGGGAAAAAAAAATAAAACAGGTTAAAAAACCCACCTTATAAATTATGAGAACATATCTTTGACTTTCTCAAAGAATGATTTTTCTGATTTTTCGGGACTTGGCACAAAATTAGAATCTTCAAGATTACTTTCGAAAAATTTCTTTTGATCTTTGTTGAGTGTTTTTGGTGTCCAAACATTTACATGAACAAGCAAATCGCCATTTCCGTAACTATTGATGCTTGGAATTCCTTTTCCTTTAAGTCGAAGAATTTTTCCAGATTGAATTCCTTCTTCCAGTTTGATTCGAACTTTGCCATTTACAGCATCAATATCTTTTGAAACGCCTAAAACAGCTTCAGCAAAACTAATGTACAAATCATAATGCAAATTTTCGCCTTCACGTTTTAAAAATTCGTGTTCAATTTCTTCAATTGCTACAATTAAATCTCCTGGAATTCCGTTTCCTGGCGCATCGTTTCCTTTATTGGAAACTTTAAGTTGCATTCCATCTACAACACCTGCGGGAATTTTTATTGATACAGTTTCATCTTCCAAAATCATACCTTGAGAATCTGCATTGGCTGGTTTTTTCTCGATAATTTGACCAGAACCGCCACAAGTTGGACAAGTTGATGCCGATTGCATACGACCTAAAATAGTATTTGTAACGCGCATTACTTGACCTTGACCATTACAAGTAGAGCAAGTTTTATAGGATACGCCTGGCGCTTGAGTTTTGCGTTTTACTTTAACTTTTTTCTCGACACCATTGGCAATTTCTTCCAATGTTAATTTGACTTTAATACGAAGATTACTTCCTTTTACGCGACGCTGACCTCCGCCACCTCCAAAGCCGCCAAAACTCCCGCCACCTCCAAAAATATCACCAAATTGGCTAAATATGTCATCCATATTCATCCCGCCTCCGCTAAAACCGCCTCCGCCATTGCCACCTTCAAAAGCTTGATGACCGAATCGATCATATTGTGCTTTCTTTTGAGGATCGCTTAAAACTTCGTAAGCTTCGGCTGCTTTTTTGAAATTTTCTTCGGCAGCTGCATCGCCTGGATTTTTATCAGGATGAAACTCAATGGCTTTTTTGCGATAGGCTTTTTTTATTTCAGCTTCGGTTGCACTTTTGTCTATA